>JBGGMQ010001121.1:0-9579 GCA_041287975.1 Verrucomicrobium sp.
AAGCGAAGATCTTGCGAAGTGACAAAGTCAATCTTGGCAGGATGAGAGGATTAACCACAGAGGCACAGATAACACAGAGGAATACAAAAACTCAGAAATCAAAAACCAACCTTCAGCGAAGCCTCAAGCCTCAACTCCATCTTGTTAATCCTTCAAGAATCTTGTCAATCCTGTCTAAAAATCAGTCTCTGTGTTCTCTGTGCCTCTGTGGTTAACCTGAATTTTCCTTATACTGAAGGTCTCTCTATTCGATCTTGCCGTTGTAGCCTGCCTTGTTGAGGGCGGTCTGGAGATCTTTGAGACTGAAGTCGCCTTCGACGGTGAAGCTGTCTTCGCCTTTGGTGGCGTTGTGCTTGGTGGCGCCTTTCACGGTCTTCACGGCTTCATCCACACCTTTGACGCACTTGCCGCAGCAAAGGTGAGTGTTGCTGACGGTGGCGGATTTCACTTTTTTGTCAGCGACGGCCTTCACGGTCGCGCCTTCGCCGTAGTAGCCCGCGTCGAGGAGGGAATCCACTGCCTTGTCCACATCGCCCTTCGACTTGGCGGTGATGGTGACGCTGGTCTTGGTGACCGCGGCGGTGGCGCCGTCCACTTTCGTGATGGCCTTGGTGATGCCGTTCTCACAGCCCTTGCAGCAATTGTGAATGCCGTTGAGCGTGACGGTGGACTCCGCCTGGGCGGCAATGCCGAGGGCGAAGAAGGTGGCGGTGGCGAGCAGAGTGATCGATTTCATAGGGTGACAATGACGATGGCGGTTCATTTGAGCTATCAGAGTTCCGTGTCTATTTCTACTTTAGTGTTTCGACAAACTCCAGCAGGTCAGCCATCCCTTGAGGATCGAGCCCGACTTCCAATCCTTCCGGCATAAGGGAAAGGCCTGCCGCTGACATTTTCTTCACTTGGGAGCGGGCAACACTCATCTCCTGCGCAGCCGTCATGCGGACGGTAATACCAGAGGTGTCGTCTTTGGCCAGCAGACCGCCCAGTGTCTGGCCGTCCTCAGTCTCCACGGTGTAGGCGATGAACTGGGGCGCGACCTCCTTATTGGGGTCCAGAATGGCCGAGAGCAAAGCTTCGCGTCCCTTGTTTTTCACCGTGATCAGGTCCGGCCCAACCTGGAACCCCTGCCCTGCTGCCCGGTGGCAAGTGAAGCAACGCTGCATGAACACCAACTGCCCGCGAGTGGCATCGCCTTTGAGAGCTGCAGAGGGTTGAAACTCAGCGATGACAGTCTCGCGGGGCTTGGGGATGACCGAGGCCAGCACCCGCTTTGTCTCCTCTGCCACCTTGGGGTGGGCATGCTTGAGGAGCGCCTGCACCTGAGCGCTGGAGAGATCCCCGGGTTTGATCACAGGCTGAGGATGGCTCATGGTTTGATACAGCGCGAGAATGCGCTCTGGACGGGAAAGCAGTCCTTCCAACGCCACGGAACGCGCGGCTGGGTGCAGCACCGGCCAAGCCCCCAACAACACCTCCGCCACGGAGGGATCACTAAAGCGCACCAGGGATGCTACGGCCGACTTCTGCAGATCCTCTGGTTGGTCCTTTTGCAACAGTGCGTCCAGTGCGGTGCGGGCCTGCGCATAGGGGGCCATCTCCAGCAGCGAAATTGCTTCGTGACGCCTCGAACTCTCCACAGCCGGATTCGCGGCCTCTTTGGCGGCCAGTTCAAACACTGGTCTGAAGACACCGTCCACGTCCCTCTTGGCCAGGGAACTGCCACTTCGTCGCAATCCCTTGTCCATTGCAACGAGCCGCTCTGTCGTGCTGTAAGCGCCCTTGGAGAGATTCTCCATGAGCCAGGCAAGGTCATCCGGGTTGTTCCTCGCAGCCACGACCTGCACCAACTCTGCGATACGTGACTCAGGGTAAGGCCATGCACTCGACAGCTTCCTCTGGCTCAACCGCTCAAACAGCATCTTCGCCAACTCCGGTGGTCCCGACATCAAGGCACTGAATGTCCAGTCATCCTGCCGTTCCGCTAGCAACCCGGCGGCAAGATTGAGCACGAACTCTCTCACCTTCGGATTCCACGAGGTGGCGATTTCGGGATTGAAATAACCGCCCACGGTGAACGCAAGCTGCATACGGACACGCGGTGCCAGGTCCTGCACGCAAACCGCTAGTTGCTGGAGAATGGCTTTCCCAGTACGCACCTCCACGGGCAACCCCTCGCTAAGCCGCACGCCCAACTCACGCACGTGTTCATCTTTGTCCTGAATGGCCGCCACCACTTGAGTTTCACTGATCGCATGGAAGGCCTCCAGCAGGCACAGGGCATGAAAGCGGGCCAGGGGGCTTGGGGTTTCTACCAACAACTTCTTCAACAGCGGCACGACATCCTTGTCCTGCCGCTCATAAATCAGGCGGGATGCCGTCTCGCGATGCCAGCCGTTGGAGTGCTCCAAGGTCTGAACCAGTGCCGCCAGATCAAACTTGCTGAGGTCCGCTTGCTGGCGATTCCCTTCTTTCAGCCCGCCGGCAGGGACGATGCGGTAGATGCGCCCGCGATCATTGCCACTGTTCAAGTCCAGGTGCTGCTTGATCTCATCGGGGATGGCCCAAGGATGCTCAATGGTCTCCCGGTACATGTCCATGGCATAGAGGCAGCCATCCGGGGCATTCGCAAAGTTTACGATGCGGCACCAGGTATCCTTCGATGCCGCGAACTCGCGGCCGCGCTCATCGGCAGGGCGCTCCCCCACCAGGCTCGCACCGCGGGGGTGCAGTACTTTGCGATGGATCAACTGACCACCAGCATCTCCGGTGAAGGTATTGTTTACAAACTCCGGACCGTAGGCATCACCACGATACACGGTGGTACCCGTGGCTCCCGTGAAATAACCAGAGACCCGGCCCCCACCTTCGACGGCCCCCTTCACCACTCCTGCGATACGCCAGCGGGTGCGGATGATGCGCCAGGGCTCATCCGGGCTGAGGCGAAACACCTCGGCTGCTCCACCATCTGCTGCGATGCTCTGGCGCACTTGGGGAAAGTCATAGTAGGGATTCCTCCGGGCATAGTCGCCATCACAAACAAAGAACTGCAGGTGGTCGCTGTTGCTGCACACGAACTTGCGACCGTAGGTGTCGAAGCTCATTCCATACTGCCCTCCTCCCGCTTCGAGCCCAAACTCATGTGTTAATGGATCGAACCAGAAGTCACGCCCTCCCAGTTCCACTTCCGGCAGATCGGGTCGCTTCAGGCACTTGACCTTGCCCCGGTTGCCACCTCCGGCTTGAAGGTGAATGCGGCTGTCCATGCCCCACTGCGGACAGTTGGCCATGCCCTGCACATTGAGTATCTTCAATCCTGTGCCAAAGCCCGTGAACACCACCTCGCGGCGCTCCGCCCGTCCGTCGCCGTCTTCATCTTTGAAGAAGATGATGTCCGGTGTGGCAATGACATAGAGACCGCCGTTGGCCCAGATCAGGCCCGTGGGCCAGGCCAGGCCGTCCGCGAAGACTTTGCTTGTTTCATAAATCCCATCCCCGTCTTTGTCCTCCAGCATGGAGACACGTCCCAGATGCGGCGTTTCATCCCTACGCTCGGAGTAGTCGATCATCTCGCACACGAACATGCGGCCTCGTTCATCGAAGCTTGCCGCAATGGGGTCGCGAACAAACGGTTCATGGGCGGCCAGCTCAAGCTTGAAGCCTTCCTTGACCTGCCAGGTGTCGAGGGCTTTTGGCGGCTCCACAGGCGGCAGGCGGGGCAGGTCTTTCGCCGGATCGACCGCTACGTTGCCCTTGGTCGCTCCATAGGCTTCGCGATGAGTCGTGACGGACTTGATGCCGCCGGCTTCTGCCGACCATCCCGGTCTGGCCACAAACAGCCCGGCAGCAAGTATGCCGGTGAAAAGAGAACGGGGCAGCAGCAGATTCATAGGGCGCACGAGAGTGCACCCAACACTACGCGATGCCCCGGCCCAACTGAACGCGCCTTGTGCCGCGTTCAGGTATTATTGTGATGCCTGGAGCGAACGGGAGTCGCCAGCGAGCACCGTGACTTCGACCGGCACCACGCCAGCCTTCAGCATGCCCAGGTCCCGCGCAGCCTTGAGAGAGACGTCTATGATGCGACCTTTGACATAGGGCCCGCGGTTGTTGATGCGGAGCGTCACCGTCTTGCCGTTGCGAAGATTCTTCACCTGGACCTGGGTGCCAAAGGGCAGGCGCTTGTGCGCGGCCGTGTAGGTGTTCTGGTTGTAGATCTCGCCATTGGCGGTCTTGCGACCGTTGAACCCCAGGCCATAACTGGAGGCAACTCCCCGCTCCACTTTCTGGGGCCGTGGCTTCACCGTACCCAGCGCGCCTTTGAGCATGATGCCCCGCAGGGCGGCCTGGGCGGAGGCGGCGTCATGCGCCTCGTGGCTGGCAGCCACGGCACCCGCCGCCTCGGAGGCATGCGTAATTTCCTCTTCCTGCTTTGAAACAACTTCAGGTGCGTGGTGATGGTGGTCGACCCGCCCCTTGTTCAACAGTACGGACGCGCCCGCCAGCACAGCCAGGGCCGTGATGGTCGCGCACGCTTTTCTCGAACAAATTCTCAACATGACGGCGGACCCTAGCGGTTTTCATGTCCGGAGGAAACCACTAAATTTGCTTATAGTTTACCCGTAGGGGGAACCACCATGCCTTCATAAACCGATATTCATCCAGGCCACAAAAAAGAGGAACCCCTCACGGGGTTCCTCTGATGAATGGTCTTTATAGGGATCCTGGAAATTAGCCCTGGCCCGGACGGTATTCTTCCGTGGCGAACTTGAAGGCCTGCTCCAGTCCGACGAGGTCGGTGCTGGGGCGGAGGCTTTCGAAGGCCTGGCTTTCCTTCTTGAGGGACTCTTCGTCGTAGTTGACCGCCTTGACGGAAAGACCGATGCGGCGCTCGACCTTGTCCACCTTGATAACGCGGGCTTCCACTTCGTCGCCGACGTTGAGAACGTCTTTGACGCGGTTGACGTGGTCTTCGCTGAGCTGGCTGATGTGCACGAGGCCGTCGATGTCGTCCTCGAGTTCCACAAACGCGCCGAAGCTGGCGATTTTGGCCACGCGGCCTTTGACGAGATCGCCCACTTTGAAGCGGCCGTCGATTTCGCTCCAGGGATCACCCTCGAGCTGCTTGATGCCAAGGCTGATGCGCTGGTTGGCCTTGTCGATCTCAAGAATCGTGGCTTCCACTTCCTGGCCCTTTTTGAGGACTTCGGAGGGGTGGTTGATCTTGCGGGTCCAGCTAAGGTCGGACACGTGGATCATACCGTCGATGCCTTCCTCAAGCTCCACGAACGCGCCGTAAGCTGTGAGGTTGCGCACTTTGCCCTTCATCTTGGTGCCAATAGGGAAGCGCTCATCAATGTTATCCCAGGGGTTGGCGTCAAGCTGACGCACGCCAAGGGAGATCTTGCGCTCTTCTTTGTTGATACCGAGAACCTGGGCATCCACTTTCTGGCCAACGGTAAGCACGTCGGAAGGACGGGCGATACGCTTGGTCCAGGAAAGCTCGGACACGTGGATGAGGCCTTCGACGCCTTCTTCCACTTCCACAAACGCGCCGTAAGCGACGAGCTTGGTGACCGTGCCGTGCACGCGCTGACCCACAGGGTAGCGGGCTTCGATGCTTTCCCAAGGATTGGACTGCATCTGCTTGAGACCGAGGCTGACGCGCTCTTTCTCGCGGTTCACTTCCAGGATCTGGACGTTCAGCTTTTGGCCGATCGAAACCAGTTCGGAAGGATGGTTCAAGCGACCCCACGTCATATCCGTGATGTGAAGCAGGCCGTCCATGCCATTGAGGTCCACGAACACACCGAAGTCGGTGATGTTTTTGACAACACCTTCGACCTTGTCGCCGGGCTTGACGCTCTCGAGGAACTTCTGGCGCTGTTCTGCGCGCTCTGCCTCGATAACTTCGCGGCGGCTGAGAACGATGTTTTTGCGCTCGTCGTTGACCTTGACGATCTTGAACTCGTACACCTTGCCGACGTACTCGTTGAGGTCGCGTGGCGGAATGATGTCGATCTGGGAGCCGGGAAGGAAGGCTTCGACGCCGACGTTGACCATGAGGCCGCCTTTGACGACGCTCTTGACCTTGCCTTTGACGAGACCGCCGTCGAGGAACACGCGGTAAATTTTGTCCCAGTTTTGCTTGTGAGCGGCCTTCTCCTTGGAGAGGACGACCATGCCTTCGTCATTTTCGAGGCGCTCAAGAAGCACTTCGATTTCATCGCCCACCTGAATGTCCTCGTCTTCGAACTCGGAGTGGGGGATGGCGCCCTCGGACTTGTAGCCAATGTCCACGAGGACAACCTGGGGCTTAATTTCAAGGATCCGGCCTTTGACGATGGATCCTTCGTGAAGAGTGCGGAAGGATCCTGCGATCAACTCCGCGAGCGTTGCGCTCATGTGTATGGTAATTGGGTTTGAGATGTTGCCACTGAAACGCTGTAATAAAACCACAGCGCTGTTCGTCCTGCCTTGAAAGGTCCCGCAGCGAACGTGAAGTTGGAGGCCGGAATGAAGCGGGCCGGTAAGCTCGGGTTTTTTGGGACGAAAGCAAGCATTTTCGGTTTGCGCTGGGATGAAAATGCGCCCTGAGGCTGGCAAATTGCCCCTTATCTGGCTAAGGTCCGCCCAAAATGGCCCTTTTTTCCCGGCTTCCCCATCACGTCCACTTCATCGGCATCTGTGGCCGGGCCATGGGCGCTTTGGCGATGGAGCTGAAGCGGTTGGGGGTAAGGGTCACTGGGGCCGACAAGAATATCTTTCCACCCATGGGTGGGTATCTGACGGAGGCAGGCATCGCGTTTCACGATTCATTCGCGGCCGCGCATCTGGATCCCGCGCCAGACCATGTGGTAGTCGGCAGCTATTTCCCTCCCTCCAATCCCGAAGTGGCCGCCGTGCTGGAGCGGCGCCTCCCTTGGTCCACGTTGCCCGGCTTTCTGGGTAAATTCCTGCTGGGTGAGACCAAAAACGTGGTGGTGACGGGCACCAATGGGAAGACGACCACGACCTCCATGCTGGCCTGGATCCTGAAGTGCGGCGGCAAAGCCCCCTCCTGGATGGTTGCCGGGGAGTCTGAGAATCTGGGTAAAATGCTCCATCTCAGCCAGCGCCCCAGGTTTGTGCTGGAGGGAGACGAGTACATCTCGGGATTGGGCGATCTGAACCCGAAGTTCCTCCACTACCAACCGGAGCGGGTGCTGGTGACCAATGCCCACTGGGACCATGTGGAGGTCTTCTCCAGTGAGAGACAGTATCAGCGTGGATTTGAAGCCTTGGTGGACCTGGTGCCACCGTCGGGCGGACTGGTGCTGAACTCAGACGATCCCTTCGTCGCAGGATTGGCTGGCCGTCGGCCGCTGGCTTTGATCGAGACCGTGGGATTTGATCGTACAGCACAGCACCGGGTGACCGGCTGCAAGTCTACCCAGCATGGGGTGAGCTTTAAGATCCTGGGTCAGGAGTTTCGCCTTGCCTCACATGGGCGCATCAATGCCCACAATGCAGCGATGGCCGTGGTCATGGCCCGTCAGTGTGGAGTGGAGCCTGAAAAAGCGGCCCTAGCGCTGGAAAAATGGATACCCGTCGCGGGGCGGCAGGAGATCTGGCGAAGCGGCAAAGATCTGACCATCATCAAAGAAGAAGCGTACCATCCGCAAGCGCTCGCAGGAGCCATAGAGGCCGTGCGCAGCCGTTTTCCGGGCCGTCGACTGGTACTGGCTCTGCAACCTCGCTACACGGGGGGGCGTTCCGGTCCGCATCAGCGCGATCTGCCTGCAGCGCTGGCAGGAGTGAATGTTGCACTCATCACCGATCCCATGGAAATCGTCTGGCAGGAGCATCCGTTCTCAAGCCGCAAACTGGGCACCGCGTTGCGGGGCCAGGGTTGCCAGGTAAAATGCGTGAAGAAGGTGGGCGACCTCCAACTCGCGCTCAGTAGCCACCTTCAGGAGGACGACGTGCTGCTGGTATCCCTGGCCTACCGGAATGAGGCATTTTTTGAGAAGCTCAAGGCGCTGTGAGTCTGCTCCGCTCACGGAAGGTGGCGGATCCACAGACCATCCATGACAAACTGCCAGTAGTGTTCGGTCGCAAAACGCACGCGCGTCACTCCTGCAAAGCGGGGCTCATACCAGATGGGGCCGAGGGCCGAGAGCTCCAGCCGATCCAAAGCCACCAGCACGTCACCTTTGTACGCCTCCACTACGAGCGTCTCCCCTTCTGATCTTATCCAGGCCAGGCAGAGATGACAGCCAAGAAGGTCGAAGCCTTTCTCGTGAAGAATCTCTGTTGGGTGGCCGGACCCGTTGTAGACCACATGCCGACCACTCACCGTGCCGTTGATGTAGCCCTCGCCCTGATAGAACGCATTGTCCACGGCTACGAAGTTGTGCCATTTCAAGCCTGAATACCCCGATGGAACCTTGCCTATGGCAGCGAGTACCGCGGTTTCGAAATCGATCTCCTGCCAGGGCCGCTCTGCCTCATCTTGAGCGACGGAAAACTCCGGAGCCAGGGTCCCAAAATCCACGGGGTAGGCCCCCACTTTCACCGGGCGCTGAGTCTGACCGAGCTGGAGGTCATAGTCCCCCGGCTCCAGACGCCTCTCAATGGTCGCATACGGATGCTTGATGGGCACTTGATCCCACACACTTCCGCCCTTCAAGATGCGAAAATCTTCCAATGGATTGGATAAAGTCCCGGAATCCACCTGTCCACGCAATACAGAGTGCGGGGCCAATCCTACAAGAGAGGGCGGTTCTACACAGGCCAGACCAGAGACTGAACCGGGCGCGAGGATGAACTCCGCATCCTGGACCTGGTTGCCAGTTGTCACAGCCCAGCCCGGAGGCGGGACAACTTCGAAAATGAACTTTCCCGGGGAGCGAATGGCACTGGCACCTTCACTGGTGGACATTTGAAAATTGGCAAACCCGGCAATGTTTGAGCGAACGATCAAAGATTCGCCTGCTTCATCGCGCATTTCCACGGCGATGGCAGCCAGGGGGCGATCCTGGACATCGTAAACACCGTTGCGCCCGGTGTCGCGAAAGACAAACACCGAGATGTTGAGCTTGCCGGTACTATTGGACCAGTCGGTGCACTTCGGATAGTGGGGCGAACTCATGCCGACGGGAAGTGGCCAATCAAAACAAGCATCACCAAGAGGAGTCGGGAGCGTTGCTGGCGAGCCAAGTACCGGAAAGGCAGCGGCTCCGCAGGCTGAGAGTTATCCCGCTGCCAGATAAAAGGTCAAAAGCGAACAAGGAGGTGGCTCCTAGCCGCCGTTGTTGCCACCGTTGATACCCCCATTCGCTGGCGGGACGGTCAACGGATAGGTTTCATCTGAAAAACGAGGGGCTTCGATTTTTTCGGGCAAGTTGTACATAAGCTTCATCTGACTTGAGGGGCCTTAGACAATTTGACGTGTTGAGCTGCCACGACAGCAACGCCTCAGGTTAGCCCGCTGCGCCCCATCGAGCAAACCTTTAGAACCTGTTTGGATAAAAACGCCGGGGTTGTTGCGAGTCATTTTGAGTTTGGACAAGGCGCGAAGAGGGCGTGAATCGAGAT
>JBGGMQ010001122.1:0-4472 GCA_041287975.1 Verrucomicrobium sp.
TAGGGGGTCTGTCGTGATAGCATCCCGTCACGGGCGACAGCGCTGGGAGCGCTGCCGTCTCGGCGGCTGGCGAGCGTCTCCCGATCGCCTGAGCAGACTGAAGTCTGCGCCCCCAGTGAAGGTCGCCGCGGGAGATGAACGGCGAGTTTGGTGAGTTGGGGATCGAAGGCGAGGCGACGGCTCGATACTCCCCTGACGACACTTTCATGTTGTAGGGCGAGCGCCTCGATTGCCGCGAACGTCTCTTGCCGAGCAGCGGCCGGCGGGACGCCAGCGCTCCCAGGATCCAAGAGCGAACGCCCTACTCCGTCCGCCCCTGTCTCATCCGCTGGGTGCGCCGAATTCATTCGGCTGTAGTTCGACGAGGGACGCTCGTTGCCGACGTGGACGTCGGCGCACCCAGTGGGTTGCGGCGCGAGATGAAGGACTTCAGAAGCACCTGAGAGAGTCTGTCGTGATAGCATCCCGTCACGGGCGACAGCGCTGGGAGCGCTGCCGTCTCGGCGGCTGGCGAGCGTCTCCCTATCGCCTGAGCAGACTGAAGTCTGCGCTCCCAGTGAAGGTCGCTGCGCGAGATGGACGGCGCGGCTGGGTGACTTGGGAATCAAAGGCGAGGCGACGGCTTCATACTCCCTGCCGCCATCACTCCATCACTCCATCACTCCATCACTCCATCACTCCATCACTCCATCACTCCATCACTCCATCACTCCATCACTGCGAACCAAGAACCAAGAACCAAGAACCAAACCTCACACCCTCCAACAACAAAAAGACGGGGAACGAACTTCGTCCCCCGTCTCTCAAATCAATTCAATTCAGATCAAGTCTGGCGTCTTGTGTCTTCCAGTCTTGTGTCTTTCCCCTACTGGCACATCTCGCAATCTTCTCCAGCCTGGGCCTTGCGGCGGGCTTGGGCGAGGAAAGCTTTATACTCTTCCACATCGGCGGGTATGCCAGCGGCAGCCGCTGCAGCAGCCACGACGGCGGCGGCTCCTGCGGTCTGGGCGATGACGCCGCGCATGTCTGACTGCACCTGGGTGGTGGAGCCTTCGATGGCGCTGGCCCCCTTCGTGCGGAGGTAGTAGGTGGTCTTCAGACCCTTGCGCCAGGCGGCACGGTACATGTGGCTCAGGGTCCGCATGTCCGTATCTGGGCACCAGAGGTTCACGGACTGACTTTGGTCAATCCACTTCTGGCGGCGGGCGGCGGCGTCCAGGACGTAGGCCCAGTCGACAGCGAACGCCGTGGCGTACTTGCGCTTCAGATCGTTGGGGATCTCATCCATGCTGGAGAGCTCACCGTCGAAGTACTTGAGACGCTCGGCCACTTCGTTGGTCCAGAGGTTGCGCTTTTTGAGGTCCTTCACCAGGTAAGGGTTCAGCACGACGTAGTTGCCGCCCAGATTGCTCTTGGTGAAGTTGTTCGTGAAGAGCGGCTCGATGCAGGGGCTGCTGCCCATGATGTTCGAGATGGTGGCGGTGGGGGCGATGGCGATGACGTTGCTGTTGCGCATGCCCTGCTTCGCGATCTTCTCACGCACGGGGGTCCAGTCCATCTTGCCGCCGCGTTCGACTTCGATCTTCTCACCACGCTCCTGCTCCAGCAGGTCCACGGTGTCCTGCGGGAGGAGCCCACGGGACCACTTGCTGCCTTCGTAGGTAGAGTACTTTCCTAGCTCCGCAGCGAGGTCGCTGCTGGCCTCATAGGCGTAGTAGGTGACGGCTTCCATGACTTCGTCATTGAAGTCGACAGCCTCTTTGGACGCGAAGGGCAGGCCTTTGCGGTAGAGCGCGTACTGCAGCCCCATGACGCCCAGACCCACAGGCCGGTGACGGGTGTTCGCGGTCTTCGCGGCATCCGTGGGGTAGAAGTTGATGTCGATGACGTTGTCCAGGGCACGGACGGCCATGCGCACGGTTTCCCGCAGCTTCGCGTGGTCAATGTTACCCGCCTCGTCGAGGTGGTTCTCCAGAATCACGGAACCAAGGTTGCAGACAGCGGTCTCGTCCTTGCTCGTGTTCAGCGTGATCTCCGTGCAGAGGTTGCTGCTGTGGATGATGCCCGTGTGATCCTGCGGGCTGCGGACGTTGCAAGGATCCTTGAAAGTGATCCAAGGATGGCCGGTCTCAAAGATGGCCTTGAGCATGGACTTCCAGAGGTCAATCGCCGGGATTTGCTTCCCGGTGATTTTGCCTGCGGCAGCCAGGGCTTCATATTCCTCGTAGCGCTTTTCAAAGGCCTGCCCGTAGAGGTCATGCAGGTCTGGCACTTCATTGCTGCGGAAGAGCGTCCAGTGACCGCGGGCTTCCATGCGCTTCATGAACAGGTCCGGCACCCAGTTGGCCGTGTTCATGTCATGCGTGCGGCGGCGTTCGTCGCCCACGTTCTTCCGGAGATCGAGGAAATCCGTGATGTCGTTGTGCCAGGTCTCCAGGTACGCACAGCCGGAGCCGCGGCGCTTGCCACCCTGGTTCACCGCCACGAGCTGGTCGTTGTGCAGTTTCAGGAAAGGAATGACGCCCTGGCTTTCGCCGTTGGTGCCCTTGATGTAGCTGCCGGTGCCGCGCACGGCCGTCCATGAGCCACCGAGGCCACCCGCCCACTTGCTGAGGAAGGCATTCTCCGCGATGCCGCGGATCATGATGGACTCAATGTTGTCATCCACCTTGTACAGGTAGCAGGAGGACAGCTGGGAGTGCAGGGTGCCGCTGTTGAAGAGCGTGGGCGTGCTGGAGCAGAAACGCCGGCTCTTGTACATGCGGTACAGGGCGATGATCTTGTCCGTAGGATCTTCATCCCGGACGAAAAGGCCCATGGCGACGCGCATCCAGAAGAGCTGGGGCGTTTCGAGACGCTTGGCAGGCTTGATCTTCTTGTCGATGATCAAGTACCGGTCATACAGGGTGTGAATGCCGAGGTAATCGAAGTCCATGTCCGCAGCGGGATCCAGAGCATCGGCCAGTTTGTCCAGGTCGAAGTCCAGCAGGCGGGCATTGATGCGATCGATTTCCACACCGCGCTGAAGGTTGCGACGAAAGGCGCGGCGATGGAAGGCCTGGAGAGAGCCGATGCCATCCCGAACGATGTCCCAGCCCAGCACTTCCTCATAAATGTAGGTGAGCAGGATGCGTGCGGCGAACCGGGCGAAATCTGCGTCACGCGCCATGAGGGCCTTGGCATTGAGCACGACCGTCCTTTGCAAGTGGTCGAGCGTGATGTCAGAGGCCAGGGAGCGGCGGAGCGAGATTTCGATCTCATCGCGGCTGATGCAGAGATCCAGGCCCATCATGGCGAAGTCGATGCGCTTCTGCAGGTCAAGGCCGTCCCAGAGGATCGTCTCCTTGTCACTGATGCGCACCATGATCATCTCCTGCTGGGCATCATCCAGCGGCAGGAGGGATTCGGCGGCGGGAGCTTCCTTGGCCAGACGCTCGCGGGACTCCATGCGGAGGGCGCGGTACTGGATGTAGGCCTTGGCGGCCTTGTAGTGGCCCTGGCGCATGAGCTGCTCTTCCACGCGGTCCTGCACCTGCTCGATGTGGATGAACTGCTTGGCTTCCTCGATCATCTGCTGCGTGAGAGCCTCCGCCACTGCCCGGGCGGGCGTGGCCGACAGCTCGATGGAAACAAAGGCTTTGCTGACGGCGAGCTCAATCTTGTTGGGATTCCAGGAAACCACCTGCCCGTTGCGGCGGATGATCTTCGTGGGCACCAGCAGGCCCACCGGGGCGTTGGCTTCGGCGTCGGACATGTCTTCAATGCGCTGACGACGGGCCAGCACGCTGCGGGCGACGTCGTGGGCATTCTGCTTGACCAGGACGTGCTCGATCGCGGTGTAGATTTCCTGGGCGGAGAGTGCCAGGAGATCATCCCCCATCTTCTCAGCAATACGCTTGGCGCGCTCATGCAGTTCCTTCGCCACCTGCACGCTGAAGAACTTCACCCGCTTCTGGTTGGCCGAGGTGAAGATGTCCTGCTCGCCGTGATTGCGGGCCAGCAGGAGGTCGGTGAGGGCATCACCGATGGTCTCGGCAATCTCCGCAAGGTCAAAGTCACGGTGTTCACCGCGCACCTGTACCTTCAGAGCGGCAGCACCGTTGGCGCTTTCGCCCAGTGCGACATTTCGCCAGTCGAAACTGGGCTTTTCGTTCTTCGACTTGGTGGCAAGCCGTTTCAACTCTAGGTCTTCCTGGAAATGGTGGGTGGAGATCATGCTGAGCCAGAGATTGAGGTTGCTGAAGGGAGTCTTGAGAGGGTCCTTTTTCGGTTGCGGATGGGGGGCGGGCTTAACAGGGGGCGCGAAGTCTGGCGAGCGTCTGGATGGTGACAAGCCGGACTTGATATGAATGGGAATTTTACGCGTCCCCCACGGGTCACTGCTTAGAGGTCGTCGTCTGAGGCAAGCTGGAGGTTCGAAGATTTCTGATAGTCGGTGAGGGTGCCCTCGAAGAAGTTCTGCTCCTTGCGGA
>JBGGMQ010001123.1:0-8855 GCA_041287975.1 Verrucomicrobium sp.
TTTCTGCCACAGTGCAGACGCACAGAACATCAACTTCGGCGCGGCTACTGCGGCCAACCCGCTGTCACTCTCGGGCACTCACTTGGGGGTCGGGTGGAACCTTGATGTGGGAACGCTCAACCCTGGTTATGCCTCTGCGCCCACCAACAATGGTGGTGGTCTCGTTTTTTGGAACTATGGCAATCAGAGCGCAACCACCTCCACCAACGAGTTTCAGGAACTCACCTTCACCCTCACATTCGATCAAGCGGTGAATGACCTGTCATTCGACATGTTCAGCTTTGGAAATCTCACGACCAATTACGGACCTAGCTTGCAAAATGTAAGCAATGGGGAACAGACGTTTACCTTTTTCGCCACGAACGGGGCGACAGCGCTTGTCTTTGGAGCCTCCGACTTGACCGCCGGCAGTCTGACCACCATGTCCGGTTTTGGGACGACGACATTAACCGGTGACGCTGGTGTGTTTGATGCTGAAGGAGCATCCAGTTCGGGTAATCCCCTCCGCGTCGTGAACTTCCACCTTGATAGCCCGGTAACCAGCATTCAGTTTCATTTCACTTCGGAAGTATTTGGCGGCTTGCTGCTTGGAGACAACATTGATTTGAGAGATTTCTCTTTCACGCCGGTTCCTGAGCCCTCGGGTGCCTTGCTTTGCAGCTTCGCTGCCATGCTGGGGCTTCTTCGTCGCAAAAGGACGGTTATGGCTCACTCATAGTGCCGAACAAGACGGTGGAGGCAACTCCGCTACGCTCCATGCCTCACCTTGGACGTTGGGCCGCTCCATGCGCACGGCACTTTCCATTCTGTTGTTGGTGGTTCTCGCGGGCTGCTCGCATCCCACCAGCACGCGCGTGAAAGCCGACCGCCAGCTCACCGCGGAGGAGAAGCGTATCGTTGAGATTGCGCGCAGTTCGGTGGCGACAAATGACACATGGGTTGATCGGGCAGAGTTTGAGATTCCAAAGCGGGATGGTTCAGGTTGGAGCGTTGTCGTCTGGCGCTTGCCCTATACGCCCGGTGGTCACAGACTGGTTTTGATCGATGAGCACGACAGAGTTACAGCTTATCACCGTGGGAAGTGAACGGCCTAACCCTGCGCTGCAGCGAACCCGGCCATCGCATCACTGTTGCAATCCACGCCTCCCGCGGGCCGGGTCGCTGAGCTTGAGTCGTTAGGCGACAATCCAGCTTCAAGTCGTCGTGAGCATTCGTCGGCATCGCTTCCCAGCGACCCACAACAGGAGATTCCATATGCCAGCGTGACGCCGTTTCCCCGCCGGTCGGCATGACCTCTATACGTTACAGACCTATTCCGCAGCGATGGCTCGCCCGACCCGGACTTTGAGGCTCAGGTCCGTCTGGCATTCGCCAATCTCGAGGCGACCCTGCAAGCTGGTGGATGCGGGCTTGACGATATCGTCGACGTGACGACCTTTCATACCGATCCCGAAAATCAGTTCAGCACAATCATGACCGTTAAAAGCGAAGTCTTCCCGGAAGCGCCTTATCCGAATTGGACGGCGATCGGCGTTAACTGGCTCGCGGGATTCGACTTCGAGATCAAGGTCGTCGCCCGTATTTCCGCCTGATTTTTCGCGGGCACCGTTGGCGCCTAACAATTCATTCAAGCCGAACCTGCTTCGCGGGTCGGCTTAATTCAAGCGTTCGGCTTCTGCACGCACAGCACAATGAAGCTTACTTGGGACGATCTCATCATTTAGAGCATCTCGCATGAGGACGCACAGGCTTGGATTGAACCGTGGTCACATCTTCTGACTGGACAGTTTTCTCCCGTCTTCATGTCCATGTTTGGCGATTGGTTTCTCCGTCGGCCAGATGGCTCCACTGAAGAGCTTTCCGTCATTGATGGCACATTACAGCGAGTCGCCGCCATGGAACAGGGGTTCGTTGAGATCGTGAACCGGATCGATTGGCAGGAGCAGCATTTTCTCTCCTTTCAGGTCGCCCAGCTTCACGAGCGTGGTCTCATTCCGGGTGTCGGCCAGTGCTACGGCTTCGCACCACATTCGATTTTACTGGTCGCATTGACATCAGCCTGGCCTGTATTCTCACGATTCCAGTTTGGCAGTCTATCGCCGTACAGTCATTCTACCAAACAACCCCGACATGACCGCCAAGACGCCGAACGCTTCGGATCCCCCAAACCTCAGCCATGAAATACACGATTACCATCATCGCATTCGTCACGATCTTCTCCGCCTTCCTCCGTGCCGAATCGCCCTACCAACGCGACCTCAACGAATTGCAAGTGGGAAGAGACAAGGCCGTTTCTGCTGCGGTTGAGCCTATCAACCTGCGCTACCAAGCCAGCCTTGAACAACTCATACGAAAGGCAACCCAAGCAAACGACCTTGACGCGGCCAATCAAATCAAACTTGCGCTCGCAAACATCACTCCGGCGTTTGGTGGAGGAGTAGCGACCCACTCGCTTCTCGGGAAATGGGTGTTCCGCGCTGGAGCATGGTCCGACAACCGCGAACTGAAGGCGGACGGCTGGGTTGTCTGCACGCTCGATGGCCTCGCCAAATGGGCTGTGAACGGAACCGAACTGAAAATAGACTTTCCCAACGGGAATTGGGCAGTCTTCACCTTGCCAGTCCGCAACGGCAAACTTGTCGGCAAGGGTTCCCAAGGCGAACAAATGACAGCGGAGAAAGTTGCCATACCGTGAACCCTTTAGAATCTGTCTGGATGAAAACATCGGGGTGTGCCGGTGAGGGAGGGGGGCGGGCGCGGCGCGAGTTGTTCAATACGCCGACTGAAGCCGGTACTCCAACCCTGCTGCGACCTTCCTTTGGAGGTATGCTGGCATGGCATCTCTGCTGAAGTTCTCTGATCTGGCAACCGAAGCGTTCGCCCGCAACCCTGGTGGCTTGGTCACAAGATCTCTGATGGGATCTCAGTGAGTATTGTCTCGAACCAGGGCAGGGATGCCCCTCCTCGCTTTGCTGAACTTTCTCAAGTTTCCTGTCTACCTTCCTCCAGCCTCCTGTGCGAACTTCACATAGATGATCTCGCAGGAGCCCGGCCCGGCGTCATCGCGGGTCAGGGAGCTGCGCCAGGGATGGCTTGCGGAGGGGTGGGTGGCTTCGACGAGGTAGCCGGAGATTTTGACTGTCGACCCCACGCGGAGACCGGTGAGACGGTCCCTGACGGTGTCGTCCGCAGGGATGAGGTGCATGTTGGCACTGTGGCGGGTGATCTCCGCCTCCGGGATGGGGCTGGTGCCCCAGTAGCGCCAGTGGTAGAAGCGGTTGCTCTGGGAGATGTCGAGCTTCTCAATGACAGCGGTGTCCGACATGGGGCCCCAGCCGAGGGCGAGGTCGTAGGGGGAGAGGGAGGCGGTGGGATCGCCGCTGTAGCGGGCGATGGAGAGGACGCGGGCGGTGAGGGTGAACCCGGCGAGGGGTTTCAGGGTCCAACCTTGAATGGGGATGGCCGGGTGTTCTCCCGCCAGGGGGATCTGCTCCGGATCCTGGCGTATGAGAGCGCCGGGGTCATGAAGGACGGGGGCTTGTGACCAGTGCAACCAGAACCAGAGCAGAGCTCCGAGAACCAGGATGGCCGTGCCCCATTTGATCATCGCTTGCCAAACAGGTTCTCAGGCTGGCTCGATGGTGATGATGACGGACTTGGACGTGGGGGTGTTGCTCTGCTCGGCCGTGCTGTCGACGGGGACAAGGACGTTGGCCTCCGGGAAGTAGGCGGCGGCGCTGCCACGAGGCATGTCGTAAGGGATGGCGAGGAAATTACGGGCATACCGGGTCTGGCCCTGCCAGTGGCTGGTGAGGTTGACGGGACGCAGAGGCAGGACGTTGAGTTCGCGCAGGTCTTCGTGATTGAGGAAGATGATGCGGCGCTCGTTGCTGATACCCCGGTAGCGGTCGTGCAGGCCGTAGATGGTGGTGTTGAACTGATCGTGACTGCGCAGCGTCTGCAGCAGGAATTGTCCTGGCCCGGGCTGGACGGACTGGAGAGTGTTGGGGATGAAGGTGGCCTTTTTGGCAGGGGTGTCGAAGGTCAGCTCACGGGCTCCGTTGGGCAGGTAGAACCCGCCGGGCTTGCGGACGCGTTCGTTGAAGTTGGAGAAGCCGGGAATGACGGCCTCGATCTTGTCGCGGATGAGGTCGTAGTCGCTGGCCAGCTGACGCCAGGGAACGGTGGTCTGCTTGGCGAGGGTGGCCTCGGCCAGACGGGCCACGATCATGGTCTCGCTCAGGAGGTGATCACTGGCGGGGCGGAGGTTGCCCTGGCTCATATGGACCACGCTCATGGAGTCCTCCACTGTGACAAACTGGGGACGGCCTTCCTGGTAGTCCATCTCCGAGCGACCGAGGCAGGGGAGGATGAGGGCGCGGCGACCGGTGATGAGGTGACTGCGGTTGAGCTTTGTGGAGACGTGGGCCGTCAGGGTGCAGTTGCGCAGGGCAGTGGCGGTGAACTCAGTGTCTGGGGTGGCGGAGAGGAAGTTGCCACCGAGGCCGAAGAAGACCTTGCCGGGCTGTTCGTGCATGGCCTTGATGGCCATGACGGTGTCGTAGCCATGCTGGCGGGGCGGGTTAAAGGCAAAAACTTCGCCGAGCTTGTCGAGGAAGCTGTCGGGCATTTTCTCGAAGATGCCCATCGTTCGGTCACCCTGGACATTGCTGTGACCGCGCACGGGGCAGAGGCCGGCGCCGGGGCGGCCGAGCGCGCCAATCATGAGGTGGACATGAGTGACCTCCTGGATGGTGGCGACGGCGTTGCGATGCTGGGTGAGGCCCATGGCCCAGCAGGTGATGAGCCGCTTTTTACCGGAGATGATCTGGCGGGTGAGCTTCTCGATCTCGGACTGGGCGATGCCACTGGATTCTTCAATCTCGCGCCAGGCGGCCTGGCGGACGAGGGCGGCGTATTCCACGAACCCGGTGGTGTGCTGGCGGAGGAAAGAGTCGTCGATGACAGTGCCGGGGGCGGCTTCCTCAAAGGCGAGGAGGGCTTTGGCGATGCCGCGGAAGAGGGCCATGTCGCCATTGACCTTCACCTGCAGGTACTGGGAGGTGAGGCGGGTGGCTACGCCCATCATCCCGGTGACTTCCTGGGGGTGTTTGAAGCCCAGGAGACCGGCCTCGATGAGGGGATTCACGGCGACAATCTTGGCCCCTTTGCGCACGGCTGACTGGAGGGTGCTGAGCATGCGGGGGTGGTTGGTCCCTGGATTCTGACCGACGATGAGGATGGTGTCGGCCGCATCGAAGTCATCCAGACGCACGGTGCCCTTGCCCACGCCGACGGTGCTCTTCAGGGCGCAGCCGCTGGACTCGTGGCACATGTTGGAGCAGTCGGGCAGATTGTTGGTGCCGAACTGGCGGACAAAGAGCTGGTAGAGGAAGGCGGCCTCATTGCTGGCGCGACCGCTGGTGTAGAAGACGCCGTCGTCCGGGCTGGGCAGGCGGTTGAGCTCGGTGGAGAGGATGTTGAAAGCCTCATCCCAGGTGACGGGCTGATAGTGGTCGGAGCCTGCCTCCAGGAGCATGGGCTCGGCCAGGCGGCCCTGCTGCTCCAGCCAGTAGTCGGACTCGGCCGCGAGTTCGCTGATGCTATGGCTGGCGAAAAAGTCCCGGCTCGCACGGCGGGTGGTGGCCTCGGCGGCGATGGCTTTGGCACCGTTTTCACAGAACTCGCTGGGAGAGCGGTGATTGTCTGGATCGGGCCAGGCGCAACTGGGGCAGTCGAAGCCATCCTTCTGGTTCAGCTTCAGCAGGGCCTCGGTGCCGCGGATCACCCCGGCCTGGCCGAAGACGTGATTGAGGGAGGAGAGCACTGCGGGAAGGCCTGCCGCAGAGCCGGAAGGGCTGCCGACGTGGATTCCGGTGTGCTCCTCAGGCGGCTGGGCAGAGGGAAGGGGAGCAGGGGAATCGGGCGGAGACGCGGTGCGGGAGGACATGGCTGCCAAAGATTAAATTAGAAATGAGAAATTCTAAATTAGAAATAGGGAAATCCCGTGAGGATTAGGGATCAGGATGGGGGTGATGCCTTTGCGGACTGAGTGCGTGACGGGCAGCGAGCTGGGGGCCGCCGCTTGAGGGCGAGGACTGCAACTTTCTGCCGGGGCTGTCTGCGAGATCCTGAAAGGAATTACGCTACGACGAGGCGGAGAGCCGCAACGAGTGCGAAAACGAACATGACCCACTCGAAGACTTTTTGAGGGAGGACTTTGACGATGCGCCAGCCGATGACGGCACCGAGGAAGACGACGGGCAGGAGGTAGAGGTTCGTGAGCAGGGTGGGGCCGTTGATGAGGCCGATCTGGGCGCTGAAGGGGACTTTGACGATGTTGATGAAGAGGAAGAAGCGGCTGAAGATGCCGAGGTACTCGCTTTTCTCGAACCGCTGGGCCAGGAGGTAGACGGTCATGACCGGGCCGGCGGCGTTGGCGAGCATGGTGGCGATGCCGGCGGCGACCCCGAGGAACCAGATGAAGACGACGTGCTTGTGCAGGAGGGCGAGTTGATCCCGTTTCCAGTCGAGGACGAGTTTTACCCCCAGCAGGGCGATGATGAGCCAGCCGATGGCGAGGCGGGCGGTGTGGTTGCTAAGCAGGTCCAGGAGCCACCAGCCGATGACGACGCCGATGAGGGCGGGGGGCACCAGGGGGATGATCTGCCGCCATTTGCCACTGCCTCGCAGGAGGTAGAAGCCCATGAGATCGGCCGCGATGAGCATGGGGAGCACGACGCCGGTGGAAGCTTTGGCCCCAAAGGCTTCGGCAAAAAGGAGGACGCTAACGAGGCCGGTGCCGGCGAGTCCGGCTTTGGCCATGCCGATGCAAAGGGCTCCCACGATGGCCAGCCAGAGGACGCCGGGGTTGTCGGCGAAGAGAGTGTGGCTGAGGAGGTCGTGCATGTCGAGCGAGAGCGGGCGGTCAGAGCGATGGCGCTGATTTGAAAAAAGCCAAGTGGGAAGAGAAAAGTTCAAAATTCAAAAACCAAATGCCAAGTTCCAGGCGGGGAGGGGGTGATTGGGAGGTTTGGGCGATGAGGTTTGACCACAGAGACGCAGAGGCACAGAGACTGATTTTTAGACAGAATTAACGGAATTTACAGAATTGGTGAGGGAGGGAAGGCGGTAGCGGTGGGGAGATTTGGTAGGGAAGGTTCAACCACAGAGCCACAGAGGGCATAGAGACTGATTTTTTGGTAGAATGAGCAAGGCCGCAGAATGCAGCGAATCTCGGCGGGGTGTTTTCTGGCTGACATTTTGGTCAGATGGCGCGGCTGGGCTTGATGGGAGGGGATTTCGGTGTTTGTTTGACGGTTCATTTCAACCTCCCGGTCTCTGCGACCTTTCATTCCCAATCTTGCAGCATGAAAAAGAAAATTGTTCTCGCCTATTCCGGCGGTCTCGACACGTCGGTCCTGCTTTCCTGGATCAAGGACACCTATGACGCGGAAGTGATCGCGTTCTGTGCGAACATCGGTCAGGACGACGAGTTGAAGGGGCTGAATGCCAAGGCGAAGAAGACGGGCGCATCGAAGATCTACATTGACGACCTCCAGGAGGAGTTTGCGCGTGATTTCATCTACCCGATGATGCAGGCGGGTGCGATCTATGAAGGCCAGTATTTCCTGGGCACGAGCATTGCGCGGCCGCTGATCGCGAAGCGTATGGTGGAGATCGCCCAGGCGGAAGGGGCGACAGCGATCGCCCACGGTGCGACGGGCAAGGGCAATGACCAGGTGCGTTTTGAGCTGACGGCGGCCGCTCTGGCACCGGAGATCGAGATCATCGCCCCCTGGCGGGACGAGCGTTTCCGCACGGCTTTCCCGGGCCGGGCTGAGATGATCCAGTATTGCGCGGACAAGAACATTCCCGTGCAGGCCAGCGCGAAGAAGCCGTACTCGAGTGACCGCAACCTGCTGCACATCAGCTTTGAGGCGGGGATTCTGGAAGACCCCTGGTTCGATGCGTTCGCGCCGTCGAACAAGGACATGTTCACGCTGTCCGTGGACCCGGAAGACGCGCCAGACAAGGCGGAGTATGTGACCCTGGAGTTTGTGAAGGGCGATTGCGTGGCGGTGAATGGCAAGGAATTGAGCCCGCTGCAGGTGATGAAGGTGCTGAACAAGCTGGGCGGCAAACACGGTGTGGGCCGTGTGGACATGGTGGAGAACCGCTTCGTGGGTATGAAGAGCCGCGGTGTGTATGAAACCCCGGGTGGCGCCATCCTGCACTTCGCTCACCGCCAGATCGAGAGTCTGACGATGGACCGGGAAGTGATGCACCTGCGCGACAGCCTGATTCCGAAGTATGCGACGCTGGTGTACAACGGCTTCTGGTATGCTCCGGAGCGTCTGGCCCTACAGGCGCTGGTGACGGAGAGCCAGAAGAATGTGAGCGGTACGGTGCGCGTGAAGCTCTACAAGGGCGGCATCTACGCCGCAGGCCGCAAGTCTGCCTACAGCCTGTACAACCCGCACATCGCCACGATGGAAGCGGATCCGACGAAGGCGTATGATCAGGACGATGCGACGGGCTTCATCCGGTTGAACGGGCTGCGTCTGAAGGTGAATGCTGCTGTGCATGCGCCAGAGGTGGTGGCAGCAGCGGAAGCGCCGAAGAAGGTGGTGGTGGCCAAGGCGCCTGCGAAGGCGAAGAAGAAAGCCAAGTGAGAGAGGGAGAAGAGAGAAGAGAAAAACTTCAAAATCCAAATACGAAACTTCAAGGAAGGATCAAGAATTGAGGATCTGAGTCCGAGAATTTGATGGTGATTTGGAGAAGCGGGCAGATGGCTTTGGCTGTCTGCCCGTTTTGTTGCCAGAACGTGAGCTTTGACAAGTTCCCCAGCGTTT
>JBGGMQ010001124.1:0-4080 GCA_041287975.1 Verrucomicrobium sp.
AGCGCCTCGAGGGCAGTGGACTCCGCATGGAACTTCTGCTCACGAGACTTCAGCAGGGACATCAGGTCAGCCTCACCCTTGCTGTAGGCCTTCTCAATGGTCTCTGAATGCTTCGCAATGGTGGGCAGCAGGTTGGAGTTCACCTCAGAGATAAGTTTGGCGTGAGCCGCCATCTCCGCCCGCGCGGCAGCCGCCTCACCCTTGATGCGTGCCTCCAGTGCCTTGGTCTCCAGCACGGCCCGCTGCTGGGCCGCTTCTTTCTCGGTGATCAACCCCTTTTGGTTCTTCCAAAAAGGCAGAGGCAGGCTGATGCGGAATCCCACGTAGCCATCGCCGCGGATGCCCTCAGGAGCATCTTCACTGCGCTCATGCTCGAAGGTCAGCCCCACGCCCACATCCTCCCAGCGGGAGGAGCGTGCCAGATCGATCTCACTCTGGGCCACCGACTCGCCAATGCGGGACGACTCCAGGTCTGGGCGACCTGAGACGTTGAGACCCTTTGAGGCGGACGCGACGGGGGGCAAAGCCCCTTTCAGCGTCAGATCCACCTCGGTGGAGATGCCAAGCAGAGGTTTCAACTCACCCTGCAGCGCCGCCTTCTGAGCTAGGATCTGCTGGGCCTCCAGGATGCGGTTCTGGTTGTCGATGGCCAGTTGTGCGGCGTCCGTCGGGGCGATTTCGCCCGCCTGCGTGCGCTTCTCTACCGTTTCGACCAGCGAGGCGGTGCTCTGTACTTGGGACTCAAGCAGCGCTTTCTTTTGATCCGCCATCATCAGCTTGATGGAGGCGGCATGCACCTCGGCGACCAGCTTTCGTTCTTCGTTGCGCACCTCGGCCTCGGCCTGGGCCAGTTGATGGCGGCTCAGCGTTTTCTCCTGGCTGAGTCGCGCTGTCAGCGGGAACTTCTGGTTGAAGGCCACGCCCACGTTCCTCTCGGAACTGCGGGGATTCTTGGAGTAGTCGAACTCGACCTCGGGATTCGAGAGTCGGCCCGACTGGGTGAGACGTGCCTGGGCCTCCGCGATGCGAAGCCTCGCGGCAGCCAGGTCAGGATTGTGTTTGAGAGCATAGGCTGGCGCGCTTGAGAGCGTCAGCTTGACGTCCGCCTGCAGCAAGGCAGGGGAGAGCAAAAGGCTGGAAAAAAGGAAAGTAGAGAGCTGGGAACGTAAGTGCATAGGAATGCATGAAGCAGGTGGCGCACGGGCATGACGAACCCGCGCAGGTTTTATGACTTCAAATGGGTGGTTTGATCACCACCACGTTCCGTCTCAAACGAGCAGGACGACACACTCCTTGACCTGGAGCGATGTCGGAGGACTCCCCTCGGACACACCCGGGGGAGGGACAGAGCGGTCCGCATCATGGGCGGCCGTCAGTTCGAGCACAGGCCGGGCAAAGTCCGGCAAATCGAAGAGCATCACCGGGTCAGGCGCCTGAATGTTTGGCGAGCTGAAAGTGTGCTTCTGAGCCTTCAGCTCTTTCTTGAGCGGAGAGTGGGGCTGGGAATCATGATGGCCCTCATGCTCAGCATGGCTGTGATCATCTGCATCCGTGAGGAGAGCACTCCCATGTGCATGGCAGTGATCCGAGGAAACTTCCAGCGGCTCCCCTGTGCACACGCAAACATAGTGGTGATTCAGCCCTGCCACCTGCGCCCAAGCCACCGCGACCAGCGCGAGGAAAAGGATGCAAAAGTTGGTGGCGGACTTTTTCACAATGGGAGCAGTAAGGGGCAAAGATCAACACCTGTCAATCCCGCGCTGACCATGAGACGCTTCCCGGTTGCCGTTTGTTCAACGCTTTTTTCCAGATCTTCATCCATCACACTGCCGAGGCCTGCCGGACCTCTTCCAACTCCTCCCAGCGGGCATACAGGCGCAATATCTCCGCCTTCTTTTGCTCTAGCTCCTTCAGCAGCTTGGGGGCCTCAAGGGATCGGGTGACAAAAAAGGCCGGATCATTCAGCGTCGCATCCAGCTCTGCTGCTTTCCCTTCCGCTGCCAGGATCACGTCCTCGATGCCATCCAGCTCCTTCTGCTCCTTGAAGGTGAGCTTGCGCCCCTTGGCCTTTACCGGCACAGCCACGGCTGCTGCCACGGGGGCAGGGGAGAGTTTCACAGGCTCCGCCCAGGATGCCTTGCTGCGCAGGGTCCGCTCCTTTTTCTTCTCCAGATAGTAGGAGTAGTTCCCGGGCTGCACAAAGACGTCGCCATCCTCAAAGGCCACGATCTGGTCACAGACGCGGTCGAGGAAATAGCGATCGTGGCTCACCACGAGGACACTCCCGGCAAAGTCCACCAGCGCCTGTTCCAGCATGCGGAGGCTGGGCAGGTCCAGGTCGTTGGTCGGCTCATCCAGCACGATGATGTTGCCGCCGCGTTTCAGCACCTTGGCCAGCATGAGGCGGGCGCGCTCACCGCCGGAAAGCAGGTCCACACGCTCACGCAGCCGGTCATCATTGAAGAGGAATCGACGCAGATAGGTGCGCACCCCCATCTTCTGTCCGCCGAAGGAGACCGTCTCATCCATGTCCGCTATTTCCTCGATCAGCGTCTTGCTGCCGTCGAGTTGCATGCGGTTCTGGTCGATGTAGTTGAACGAGACCTTCTTGCCGATGGTGGCCGAGCCTTCATCCGGCTGGCGCTCGCCCATGCAGATGCGGAGCAGTGTCGTCTTGCCCACACCGTTGCGGCCTACAATGCCCGTGCACTGGCCGGGCTTGAGGGAAAGCGTGAGCTTGCGGAAGAGGGTGCGAGCTTCATCTCCCTCACCAACCGTGGCAGAGCAGTTCAAGAGGTCCACGCCGATGTTCCCCATCTCCGGAGCAGGCGGAATCAGCACGTCCATCTCGCGCTCTTCCACAGGTGCCTCCTGGCCAGCGATGGCATAGTACTGGTCCATGCGGTTGCGGGACTTCGTGGTCCGGGCTTTGGCACCGGCCCGCACCCACTCCAACTCCACTCGCAGGAAGCGCTGGCGACGCCGCTCTGTTTGCTCGACGATCTCCTGGCGCAGCGCCTTGGATTCCAGATAGGAAGTGTAGTTGCCCGGGTGGGAGTAGGCCTTGCCGTCAAAAAGTTCGATGATGCGCGTGGCGATCACGTCCAGGAAGTAGCGGTCGTGCGTCACGAAGATCACGGCACCTGCAAAAGTCTTCAGGTAGTCTTCCAGCCAGCGGATGGATTCGGCGTCCAAGTGGTTGGTAGGCTCGTCCAGCAGCAGCAGGTCCGGCTGGGCCACCAGAGCCCGGCAGAGGGCTACGCGGCGCTTTTCACCCCCGGAGAGCGGTCCCACGATGGTGTCCAGGGCTGGGACGTCCAGGGCCGTCACATCGGCTTTGATGCGGGCCTCAAGGTCCCAGCCATCGGCGTCTTCGATCATGTGCTGCAGATCTGCGAGTTCCGCGTCACTGCCCTCGCCTTCTTCATAGCGG
This sequence comes from Verrucomicrobium sp., assembly GCA_041287975.1. Taxonomy (GTDB): domain Bacteria; phylum Verrucomicrobiota; class Verrucomicrobiia; order Verrucomicrobiales; family Verrucomicrobiaceae; genus Verrucomicrobium. Next base: position 3,434 of record JBGGMQ010001124.1, read on the forward strand.
CGCATCCACTCCATGAGGTCGGCCACGCCAGACTCGATGTTCTGCCGGACCGTTTTATCGGGATCGAGAATAAACTCCTGCGGCAGATAGCCCACTCGCAGGCCCCGGCGCTTGGAAAGGATGCCCGCATCTGCCTTGTGCACATCCGCCAGAATCTTGAGCAGAGTCGTCTTCCCGCAGCCATTGCGGCCCACCAGACCGACTTTTTCACCCGGCGCGACAGAGAGAGTCACCCCGTCCAGCAGGTGCTGCTGACCGTAGGAAAGCATCAGATCAGTGGCGGAAAGCAGGGCTGCGGAGGCGGAACTCATGGGGCGTGCACTATTGGCTGGCCCGGCCCAGTGTCCAGCGCAGACCGGATGTTACGCAACGTCACTTGAAAGGTTGGCGGGGGAGTGGCCCGTTCAACACCGTATGACGTTCAAGTTCAATCACCTGCTTCCTCTCCTCGCCGTCGGTCTGGCATGCCCGGTTTCCGCCACGGAGATCATCGGCCACCGCGGGGCCTCGCACGATGCCCCGGAAAACTCCCTGTCCTCCATGAAACTTGCCTGGGATCAGGGGGCAGACGGCGCGGAACTCGATCTCTGGCTCTCCAAAGATGGCAAACTCGTGGTCATGCATGACGGTAATACCAAGCGCACGGG
>JBGGMQ010001125.1:0-4604 GCA_041287975.1 Verrucomicrobium sp.
CTTCCGACAAAGAGGACGAACGGGACAAACCCATCATCATCCCCCGCAACCGACCCCATCCGCCGAGCGATGACCGACCCAAGCAACCCTGGGAAAAGGATGCAGACTGGTGGAAAAAGTAGGAGTACAGTTGGAGCAATAAGCTCTCACTCCCAAGGCTTTACCTAATTCCCCACTTTTCCCATAGGGTATTTCGTCATTTCATCTTGCACGCTTGCAATTCGGGACTAAACTCACAGCCCAACGTTTTTACCACTTCGTTGGCTCTTCAGCCTTCCAGTGAACTTCATTCCAGAAATGCTTCCCGAGCACTCGCCCTTTTCTCCCGACCAGCGTCGGACTCTTGAAAACTTGATCGCCGGATTCTCTCCTGCCCAGCGCTTCTGGCTGGGCGGCTACCTGTCCGCCACTGATGCAGGCTCGGCCTCGATCGCAGCAGCACCAGCCAGCGCCGTCAAGCTGACGATTCTCTACGGCACCGAATCGGGGAATTCTGAAAAGCTGGCCGACCTGTCCGCCAAAGAAGCGAAGAAACACGGGTTCCAGCCGACCGTGAAAAACATGTCGGACATCGCTCCGGCAGATCTCGCCAAGATCGAGAACCTCCTGGTGATCGTGAGCACTTGGGGTGATGGAGATCCACCAGAAACTGCGACGCATTTCTACAAGGCTCTGATGAGCCAGACGCTGTCGCTGCCCAAGCTGCACTTCTCGGTCTGCGCGCTTGGGGACACGTCCTACGAACGATTCTGCCAGACAGGCAAAGATGTGGATGCCCGCCTTGCCAGCTTCGGGGCAACTCGCGTCACTCCCCGGCAGGATTGCGACGTTGACTATGAGGACGCCTACCACGCGTGGCTGGACGCCGCTCTCGCTGCCTTGCGTGCCTTGGCCCCATCGGCAGCCGCAGCACCTTCTGGCGCGTCGGTTTCGGCGGGCGGCAGCTTTTCTTCAGTCCCAACAGCATTTGGCAAGAAGAACCCCTTCGGTGGCGAACTGCTTGAGCGGGTGCTGTTGAACGGCAAAGGCACGTCCAAGGAGACTTGGCACTACGAGATCTCCCTTGATGGATCTGGGCTGGTATATGAGCCCGGCGATGCCTTGGCCGTCATTCCAGTGAATGCACCTGACATGGTTCAAGGAATCCTCAAGGCGGCCAAACTCAGCGGCAGCGAGGATGTCTCCATCAATGGGAATGGCAGCAAGCCTCTGTCAGATGCCCTTCGGGAGGATTTCGACATCACGGCTCTTTCCCGTCCCGTGCTGAGCAAGCTCCAGGCACTTTCCAAATCCAAGAAGCTGGCAAGCCTGCTGGCGGATAATGCCAAGGACAAGTTCAAGGACTATCTCTGGGGTCGCTGGATTGCGGATGCCATCGCCGACTTCGCCCCCAAGGGTCTGTCTCCGGCGGATCTCGCCTCCATCTTCCGCAAGCTTCCTCCCCGGCTCTATTCCATTGCCTCCAGCCCCCTCGCCCATCCTGGCGAAGTGCATCTGACTGTGGCTTCCGTCCGCTATGACGCCCATGGCGTGAGCCGCAAAGGAGTGGCCTCCACGTTTCTCGCGGATCTCGTCAACAAGGGGGACAAGGTGGATATCTACACCCACCAGAACAAGAACTTTCGCCTTCCGCCTGCGGCAGATACACCCGTCATCATGGTGGGCCCCGGCACTGGTGTGGCACCTTTCCGTGCTTTCGTCGAACAGCGCGGTGCGCTTGGGCAGACGGGCAAGTCCTGGCTCTTCTTCGGTGACCAGCGTTACACATACGACTTCCTCTACCAGGTCGAGTGGCAGGAGCACCTCAAGTCCGGCGCGCTGTCCAAACTCGACGTCGCCTTCTCGCGTGACCAACCTGAAAAGGTCTATGTGCAGCATCGCATGCTGGAACGCAGCAAGGAGCTCTACGCATGGCTTCAAGAGGGTGCCCACTTCTATGTGTGCGGTGACGCCTCACGCATGGCCAGCGATGTTCATGAGGCTCTCCTCTCCGTGGTGATCAAGGAAGGCGGGAAATCCCATGAATCCGCTGAAGCTTATCTTGAAGACCTCAAGAAGCACAAGCGCTACCAGCGCGACGTGTATTGAGCCCACCCCGTCCGGCAGCCCGTCATATTCGTAATTTCCACTAACTCACAACCGCCGCACCCACCTGTTCCAACTCTTCCGGGATCGCCAACCCTCGGATCCCTGCGGCCCCCATCTCCATGTCCGACAAGAAGCTCTCCGCCAACGAAGGCATCAAAACCCGCTCCAACTACCTCAGGGGCACCATCGCCGAAGGTCTTGCCGATCTCTCGACGGGCTCGCTTTCCGAGGATGACCAGCAGCTCATCAAGTTCCACGGCAGCTATCAGCAGGACGACCGCGACCTGCGTCCCGACCGCCGCAAGCACCGCCTGGAGAAGGCCTATTCCTTCATGATCCGGGTGCGCGTCCCTGGCGGGGTGGCCACGCCTCAGCAATGGCTCGATGTGGACCGGATGGCAGACAGCTACGCCAACAGCACCATCAAGCTCACGACTCGCCAGGCCTTCCAGCTTCACGGCATCATCAAGACGAACCTGAAGCGCACGATCAAGGAGATCAATGATGCGGCCATGGATACCATCGCCGCCTGCGGTGACGTGAACCGCAACGTGATGTGCAACCCGAACCCCTACCTCTCCAGCGTGCACGAGGAGGTGATCAAGGCTGCCCGTGATATTTCCACGCACTTGACGCCGCAAACCGGTGCCTATCACGAAATCTGGCTGGATGGCGAGAAGGTGACGACCAGTGAGGAGGAAGTGGAGCCGATCTACGGCAAGACCTATCTGCCCCGCAAGTTCAAGATCACCATTGCCGTGCCGCCGAGCAATGACGTGGACATCTTTGCCAACGACCTCTCATTCATCGCCATCGTGGAGGATGGAAAACTCACCGGCTACAATGTGGCCGTCGGCGGTGGCCTGGGTATGACTCATGGCAACGAAGCCACTTTCCCCCGCGTCGCTGACGTGATCGGCTTCTGCACTCCTGACAAGGTAGTGGACGTCGCGGAGAAAGTCGTGCTCGTGCAGCGCGACTATGGTGATCGCACCGAGCGCAAGCATGCCCGTCTGAAGTACACGATTCAAGATCGCAGTCCGGAATGGTTTCTCTCCGAGCTGAACAAGTACCTGGGATATGACCTCGAACCCGTGCGCCCGTACGTGTTCAAGGACAACGGGGACCGCTACGGCTGGGTGGAAGATGAGCGCGGTAACTACCATTACACTCTGTTCGTCCAGGGTGGCCGTGTACTGGACACCCCTGGGTACCCCATGCGGACGGGGCTGCGTGAGATCGCCAAGATCCATGACGGAGATTTTCGTCTGACCGCGAACCAGAACCTCCAGATCGCCAATGTCTCCGCGAAGAAGCGAGCCGAGGTGGAAGCTCTGCTGGAAAAGTACGGCATGCACCGCAGCCACGAGCGGAGCGCCCTCCGCCTGGCCTCCATCGCCTGTGTTTCCCTGCCGACATGCGCCCTGGCCCTTGCAGAAGCAGAACGCTACCTGCCCGATGTGATCACCAATTTGGAGGAAACTCTGGAAGAAGTGGGCCTGCGTCACGACTCCATCACCATCCGTATGACGGGCTGCCCCAACGGTTGCGGCCGTCCGTTCATCTCAGAGATCGGCTTCGTGGGGCGCGGCCCGGATCGCTACAATTTGTATTTGGGTGGTGGCCACGCCGGCCAGCGCCTGAGCAAGCTCTACCGCCAGGACGTATCCGCAGAAAACATCCAGGACCTTTTGGCCCCTATCTTGAAGCACTATGCTCAGGAGCGGAATGAAGGAGAGCATTTCGGTGACTTCGTCATCCGGACCGGCTACGTGCAGGCCACCGTCCAAGGCGATGACTTCCACAAGAACATCAAGGAAGATGCTTATCTCCCCAGCTAAGCGCTTTCAATGAGGAGCCTTGGGCGACCAGGATTCTTACGGGTCACTAGGTAAATTTGACGCACACCTCGGATCGGGGCGTGCGTCTTTTTCCAGACGTTGACTCAGGCGGGATGCGGACTTGAGAGGAGAGAGTTCGCGCTGCAACGACTATTCGACAGACGAGGCCGAGTGGACAGCGGCATTTGGTGCACGGAAAGTACACAACCCTGCAAAGCTGCCACCGCGCATGGGTTTGGCCCCCTTGGTCCGGCGACTGCCAAACCGGTCCCTCCTCGCGTCGAAGAAGCCATCGATAAATTCGCGTCGCCCAAGAGCCACGCCACGTGTGAAGTACTTTACGCGGCACCGGAGCGTCTCTGCCAGCGTGAGCTTGCCGCCTTGAGCGCGAACTTGCTCGACCACCTCCGGATTGATGCCCTTGCGCAGCACCTGGCTGCCGGTGCCGTGACCATCGCGAACCTCCTCGCCTTGGCCAAAGAGCCAGGTGCGATAGCTTGCGAGGACTTTCGCGGCAGCAGGAAGTCGCTTCTGGCCACCTGTCGGCTGTAATTCATGAACCCGATGCTCACGAGTGATGGTGTATAGGGCGACGAGGGCCTTGCGGCCACCCGCCACGGCCTCGGCGTAGCTGCACCAACGGTAATCCTTGGGGTCTTGCACAATCCCCGCGCG
>JBGGMQ010001126.1:0-3029 GCA_041287975.1 Verrucomicrobium sp.
GCAGACGCCCGCTTCCTGCTGAAGTCGGTGCTCGATGAAAATTTTGACCCCGACAACAAGGCGGCTCTCACCTTGCAAAAGCGACTGGACGATCCTGTCCGCTACGAGCCAGCATTGACTCCTGAGCACCTGGCCAACGTCAAGGTGGTCGAGGAAAAGCTCCGCTTGGGCCAGGGCTTGGTTTCATTGGGCGACTTCGACGCTGCCAACGAAAGATTCCGGGAGGTGCTTCGCATCGATCCCTACAATGCCGCCGCCCGCCGCGGCATGGAGCAGGCTGAGCAGCACAAGTCCGTTTACTTTGACGCCGCCAGAGACCACACCCGGTCCAAGATGCTGGCTGGAGTGGATGCCCAGTGGGAGGACAATGTCCCCGTGCTCGACGTTTCTCAATTGTTTGGTGCAGATGGCTCCGCGATGGGGGTCATGGGTGGCACCAAGGATGCCATTCTGGTAAAGCTCCGCACGATCATTGTTCCCATGGTCGACCTCCAAGGGGCCAGCCTTGAGGAAGTCATCGAGTTTCTTCGTATTCGCAGTCGCGAACTGGATCCCGCCAAAAAGGGCGTGGGCTTTGTGGTTAAGGCGTCCCCTGAGGCCCGCTCCAAGCCCGTCTCCATGAGCATGGCCTCTGTCCCCCTGGAGGAGATTCTTCGGTACGCCACGGAAATGACCGGCTCCGTGTACCGGGTGGACGAGTTTGCCGTCACCGTCACTTCCCGGGCAGAAAAGTCAGAGACTCTGATCGCCAAGCAGTATCGCGTTCCCCCTGACTTCCTCCAAACCTCCCCCGCTGCCAGCGCTCCTGCGGCAGGGCAGGCACCTGCTGCTGATCCTTTCGCTCAAGCACCTGCGGGTGGCACCAATGTGCTCCAAGTTCGCCGATTGGGTGCCAAAGAGTTCCTTGAGCAGCGTGGGGTAATTTTCCCCGAGGGTGCCGCAGCCTCTTACAATCCTTCGACCAACATTCTCTTCGTTCGCAACACCGCGGACAATATGGCGATGGTGGATACTTTTGTGGATCAGGCCGTGAATGCCACTCCCAAACAGGTGGAGATCCAGGTGCGCATGATTGAGATCAATGAGACCCGCCTGAATGAACTCGGCTTTGACTGGCTCATGGGGCAGTTCAATGTTCCCGGCTCCGAGCGCGTCTTCGGTGGTGGCGCTGGTCAGATCGATCCTGCAGAGCCTGTGCCCTTCAACGCCAACCCTCTGACCAACGGCTTGCGCAGCTCGGGTGCCCTTCTCGGCGTGCCCAGCATTGATGGCTTGATCGGGCGGGCTACCGTCCCAGCAGCCAACTCCAAGTCCCCAGGCATGTTTGCCGTCTCTGGTGTGTTCACCGACCCACAGTTTCAGGTGGTGATTCGCGGCCTGAAGCAGTCCATAGGCGTGGATGTCCTCGCCGCCCCGACAGTCGTGACCAAGAGCGGTCAACGCGCCAACATCACCGTGGCCCGCGAGTTCCGCTATCCCACCGAGTTTGACCCGCCCCAGATTCCCCAGAGCTTGAATGCAGTGGCCAACGGCGTGAGCTACACCGCCAGCTTTGCCCCCATCACTCCCTCCACTCCCACAGCGTTTGAAAAACGGGATGTCGGCATCACTCTCGAAGTGGAGCCCGTCGTCGGCGACGGCAACAAAACGGTGGAACTCAATCTTGTTCCTTCCTCCACTGAGTTCGAAGGGTTCATTGACTACGGCACCGACATTCAAAACACTGCCCCTGTGGGGTTGAACGGATCCTACGTCACTTATGACGTGCCCAACGACATCCTTCAGCCCATCTTCCGCACCAACAAAGTGACCACCTCAGTCTCCGTCTGGGATGGCAACACCGTGGTGCTGGGTGGCGTGACTTTTGAAAAGCGTCAGAAGATCGACGACAAAGTGCCCGTGCTTGGTGACCTTCCTTTGGTGGGCCGCAATTTTCAGAGCAAAGTGAACTTGGTGGAACGCAAGAACGTCATCTTCTTCGTCACCGTCCGCGTCATCGATCCTGCTGGCAACAGCGTCAGCACCGCGGGCTCCTCCACCGTGGCCCGGTAAGCCAAGCAGCTCCCCGAGAACTGTAGGTCATCAAAGGAGTGGCAGACTTCAGTCTGCCTCCCGCACCGTCTATTTCCCAATACCAGGCTCCGGCCCCCAATTTCCGGGGAAGCTGTTGAAGTTCCGTCCCGCATGCGGGACGGGTCAGTCGAACAACCGCTGACCTCCAAACTCACAGGAAGCCGTTGGAGTACCGACTTCAGTCGGCTCAGGGTCGCATTCTCCAAATGCTTTCAACACACTCCCACTTTCCCTTTGCACCCCAAGCTCAGAGACCTGTTGGTAGTTCAAACTTCAATTTGCTCAGGAAGCTCATCCTTCCACCCCTGACCCCCAATCCCCAGGAAACGGTTGGAGCATCGGTCCTAGGCCCCTCAGGCCGATTCCAAGTAATCCGTTTTTTGGACGCTCTTTTGGGAGTTCTCACAGTGGAGCCGTCAGACAAGTGCGTCCAGAAACAGGTGGCAGCAAAATGCATTGCCGTTTTTACCTAAACGGCAACGACATAGGGAGCTGGTGACCATGCTTGTTAAACTACAAGACATCAAAGAAGCGTTTTCCGATCTCGAATCGGGAATGAGGAGTCGCGAAGAAATTGCCGAATTTGCGGGAGAGGCTATGCGAGCAGAAGATTCAGGCTTGCTTCGGATGGAGCCACCAGGTGAGGCCTCTCTAACATGGAGAGCAATGATCTACCTGAGTGGCGTTGACATAAAGGAATGGCCAGAGACTTATCTTCACTGTGTCGAAGATTTTGAGGAGTTCAGAATGAGCATGGGGCTTTCCAACCTGGAGAGATTGATACGAAGCAACAGGCCAAGAATGACGCAGGTGTAAGAGTTGTGAACAAAGGGCACCTCCGGAAACCTCAGAAGGGCCGAAGGTCCGCCCAATACCAGCCGGGGTCGAAGGCCCCGGTATCCGTCAGGAAAGGGATTGAGGGCTGAAAGTCCGTCCTAGTGCGCTGTGGAGCAATA
>JBGGMQ010001127.1:0-2611 GCA_041287975.1 Verrucomicrobium sp.
TATCACTGCCCTTCATGGCATCCACCGCATCGTTGAAGAGGTTGGTGGCGATCTGGAGGCAGACACAGCTGCCCAATGTAGCCAGCATGAGCCAAACGCAGAACTCCCCGCTCAGTTTCCAGCCAAGCACGGTGCCCACCAGCACAGGGGCAATGGCGGCGCCCAGCGTCTTGGGCCGGGCTGCCAGAATCCAGGGTGTGATTTTGCTGCTGCTCATGCCAGTGGATTACCTAGAACCAGTCAAGGGACACGAGGAAACTTCGAGAAGTCGGGTTTCCTTTTTTCCACAAACGCATTTTTCCCCTCCTTGGCCTCCTCGCTCATGTAGTAGAGCAACGTGGCGTTGCCAGCCAGATCCAACAGCCCCATCTGCCCGTCGCAGTCGGCATTGAGAGCGGACTTCAGGCAGCGCAATGCCAGAGGCGAATGCGCGAGGATCTCCCGGCACCACTGCACGGTCTCCTCTTCGAGCTGATCCAGTGGCACCACATGATTCACCAGTCCCATGTCCAGCGCCTGCTGGGCGTCATACTGGCGGCAAAGATACCAGATCTCACGGGCTTTCTTCTGGCCTACGATGCGGGCGAGATAGCTGCTGCCCAGTCCCCCGTCAAAGGAGCCAACCTTGGGGCCTGTCTGGCCGAACCGAGCATTATCGGCCGCAATCGTGAGATCGCAGACGATGTGCAGCACATGGCCCCCGCCGATGGCATAGCCCGCCACCATGGCAATGACCGGCTTTGGAATGCCGCGAATCTTCTTCTGCAGATCCAGAACATTCAGGCGGGGCACGCCATCGCTACCCACGTACCCGGCATGGCCGCGCACCTTTTGGTCGCCCCCGGAGCAGAAGGCGTCGGGGCCCTCGCCCGTGAGGATGACCACACCCACCTCAGGATCTTCATGCGCCACGTCAAAGGCGTTCAGCAATTCATGCACCGTCTGGGGGCGAAAGGCGTTCCGTACCTCTGGCCGGTTGATGGTGATTTTGGCAATGCCGTCGCTGGATTTCTCCAGCTTGATGTCCTGGTAGTCTTTAACGGAGGTCCACATGGTCGTTGTGAGGGAAATAGGATCGGAATGGAACGCTTAGCGCAGGTTGGCGGGGAAGCATCCCGTTTTAAGGATTTTGTGAGTTGCTTGCCTCAATCCTGCCTTGCCTCACCTTCCAATAAAGAAAGTCGAATTCTGTATTTTGCCCTCATCTCAGCAAGGAACTCTTCCATTGGCCTTCCCTTCCCCAATAGAGCGCTCTCAATTCCCCTATTGATTGCCAAGACAGCTTCGAGTTCCGAGGGATCAAGATTTGCCATCGAATCTGGAGGGCCTTGCAACTCGCTCGAAAATTGCCTGGAAGTATTTGTTCTCATCACTGCATCAGAAAAGAGACGCGCTTGCGACTCTTACCACTTTTCACTTACCACTTTTCACTCCCTTTTACGCATACTCTATCGCCTCAAACACCGCTCCGCCCAGCAACTTGTCCCCGTCATACAGCGCACAAATCTGCCCCGGAGTCAGCGCCCGCTGCGGTTCGTCATAAACGAGTTCCGCCGCCCAACCATCCTCGCGCATGAAGGGGGTAAATGTGGCCATTCCTGCCGGGCACCGGTAGCGAGGCTGGGCATTCAGCCGCTGCGGCACGGTGAGATCAGGCCCCGTGGTGGAAATCTGCGTCAGTACGGCTTTGCTGGCCCAGAGCAGCGGCGTATCCGGCTTCTCGATCGCCACCACCAGTTCATTGTTGGCGGGGCGCTTCGCCACCACCACATAGGCTTGCTTGTAAAGGTTCGAGGGCACGCGCAGCCCTTTGCGCTGCCCGAGGGTGTAGAGATGCAGGCCCCGGTGCTCGCCCAGGACTTTGCCTTCAAGGTTCACAATCGGCCCCGGATTGTCCTCCACAAACGTGCGGAGGAAGTCCTCCATTTTCACTTCGCCAATGAAGCAGATGCCCTGGCTGTCCTTCTTCTCGGCCGTCTTCAGACCCAGTCGTGAGGCTTCCTCACGCACCTGCGGCTTGGGCAGGTGCCCAATGGGGAAACGGGCAATCTGCACCTGCTCAGGACGCATCATCGCCAGGAAATACGTCTGATCCTTGTTCGGATCCATCCCGCGCAGTACCGAAGGTTGCCCGCCCTCCTCGGGGGAGGCTTCCCATCGTGCATAGTGGCCGGTGGCAATGGCGTCATAGCCCTGGTCACGGGCCCACTCCCAGAGCACGCCAAATTTCATCTCGCGGTTGCACATCACATCCGGGTTGGGCGTGATCCCCTCCTGGTATCCCGCCAGGAGGTATTTCACCACTTTTTCCCGATACTCCCGCATCAGATTCACCACACGGAACTCAATTCCCAACTGATCTGCGACCGCCCGGGCATCCTCAATATCCTCCTGCCAGGGGCAGTGCCCGATGATGTTCTCCTCGTTGATCCAGTTCTTCATGTAAGCCCCGATCACGTCATGTCCCTCGCGGACAAGCAGGGCGGCGGCCACACTGCTGTCCACGCCTCCGGACATGGCGGCGAGAATTCGGGACATAGAGGCGCAAGAAAAGGCAGAAATCCTCTGGGAGAAAGCGGAAAGGCGAAATCTGGCATTTCAACTAAATGGC
>JBGGMQ010001128.1:0-3179 GCA_041287975.1 Verrucomicrobium sp.
TTGTTGAACTCGTACTCCACCAACGAAGGCTGGCTGGCCTTGCGGAGATAGAGCATGATGGAAACTCCCACCCCCGTGAAGATGGCCACGTGCAGCGGCACCAGCAGCGTCGCCATGAGGGTGATCACGAAGACGAATGCATCCGATTTGGTCGCCCGTAGAGCGATGCGAATCTGGCGGCGGTGGATCAGAGACAAGGCGATGCAGATCACCAGGGTCGCCAGGACGGCACGCGGAATGTACCCCACCAACGGACCGATGGTGAGCGCCCCGATGAGGCAGATTGTGCCATTGATCATGCTCGAAAGCGGGGTGCGAGCACCGCTTTCAAAATTCAGGGCGGAACGGGTCAGCGATCCGCTCGCGGCCATCCCACTGAAGTACGCACAGGCCAGATTGGAGACGCCCAGTGAAAGCATGTCCTGGTTGGCATCCACCCGGTAGTTGCCGCGGGATGCGATCGTTTTGGACATGGCACTCTGTTCAAGCGTCGCCACAAAGGCCAAGGCCACCGCCAGCCCAAACAGCTGGCTGAACTGTGCCGCCATCTCTGTGGAGATGAAATCAGGGAAGGGTGGCAGCAGGTCATACCAGGTGAACTTGGCGTCGGCGTAGGTGATGATGGGCACCCCAATGGACTTCAACCACGCGCCAAGACAGGACATCACGACGAGCACGATGACGAAAGTCGGCCAATGAGGCCGCCACCTTTTGAGCAGCAGGAAGAGCAGAATCGTGCCCGCCGTCATGGCCAGGGAGGTCCATTGCACCTGATCCAGCCGGTCCAGCAAGGCCCCTAGAGTGCCAAACAACGTGCGCGACGAAGCCCCTCTCGGTACCACCACCCCGAGCAGAGCTGGCAGTTGATTGGCCATGATGAGCAAAGCGGCACCACTCACATAAGCCACGATGACCGTCCGGCTGATGTACTGGGCCAGATCGGCCACGCGAAAGTAGCCTCCAAGAATCAGCATCGCGCCCACCAGGAATACCAGCATCGGCATGAGCAGCAGCTGGTTGGCATTGGGATGCGACGCAAAGAACGAGAAGGTCATGAAGGCCGTCGCATTCGTCGGGCCCAGAATGGTGTGCCGGGAGCTGGCCAGAAGCGGCCCAATCAATGCCGCGACGGCAGAGCAGGTTGCCCCGTACCACAATGGCAATCCTGCAATGACGGCGTAGGCCATGCCCTGAGGCAGATCCAGCAAGGCGACGGTGACGCCCGCCTTCAGGTCCGCCTTGGCCTTCACGGCATTGTATCCGCGGATGGCATGCCGCAGAGGAAATGGATCAAGCGGATGATCCAGCGTGAACGACTTCACCTGCTCCCAGGCTCCCGCCAGAGTGCCCCAGGTTCGAAGTATGCTTTTGTTCAGGTCCAACGCTAGTCCTGGGGTCGGTGGCTGTTCAACCTCCCAAGGTATTGCCATCTACCCGGTTATTTTTCCATGCCAAAGAAGTCCCGGAAGACGCGAAGGTAGACTTCCCGCTTGAATCGCGGCACCCACTCCATGTCAAACTTCTCCGGCTTGATCCAGCGCCACCGGTCGAATTCCCGGTGCTCTGTGTCCAAATTGATGTCCCGATCCTTGCCGAGGAAACGGCAAAGGTAGTAGACCTGTTCCTGCCCTCCATAGATGCCGTATTTCAGGCGTCCCTTGGGGAAATCATAGCGGTAGCCGCCTTTGCGGTCCAGAAGCTGGATGTTCTCCGGCTTGATGCCGACCTCCTCCTCCACTTCGCGGAAAAGCGCCTCCTCCAAACCTTCGCCGGGATCCACTCCCCCTTGCGGGAACTGCCACGCACTACGAATGCCCGAGCGTTGCGCCACCAGCATGGAGTTGTCCATGTTCAGAATGATCGCCGCCACGTTGGGTCGGTAGATCACGGGTGGAGTTTTGGCATCAGCCCCCGACACGGGCGCGGGCCCGGAAGCGGAAGCCGAACTCGCAGAGCGCAGATCTGGAATAGGGACAGCCATGGAGGTTAAACTCATTGATGCATTTGTTGGCAGACTTTTGCAACGGTTTTATCAACAGATGTGAAGTTTTTAAGCGAATCTCGTGCCAACTTAACACCCCCCTTCGACAGCGCGAGGAGGGTTTTCGTTTGGCAAGGGGCCAACCCTGCGCTTGGTGCGGTAGACACGCCTCATGAAAGCCTTCATTTTTGATCTCGACGGTACCCTCATTGACTCCCTGGCGGACCTCGCAGAGGCCGTCAACCGCATGCTCGACGACCGCGGTTACCCCAGGCAACCCATCTCGGTCTTCCCCAAATACGTGGGAGACGGCGTTCGTGCTCTGGTCGAGCGCGCCCTGCCCTCCGGAGTGCTGGCGTCGGAAGACGTCGACGCCCGCGTCAATGAATACCAGAAACACTATAGCGACACCTGGAAGAGCGAGACGCGCCCCTATGTCGGCATCGAGGAGGCGCTCCAGGCTCTTCAGGAGCGTGGGATGAAGCTCGCGGTGCTCTCGAACAAGCCCCATGTCTTCACGAAGCTGTGCTGCGATCACTTCTTCCCCAACACAAAGTTTGAGCTAGTCCTTGGGGCTCGCTCAGGGGTGCCCAAGAAGCCTGACCCAGCAGGGGCACTGGAGATCGCCGAACATCTCGGCCTGGCACCGTCAGAGTGCGCCTACGTGGGTGATTCCGACATCGACATGAAGCTCGCCGTCAATGCAGGCATGCTCGCGGTGGGCGTGAAGTGGGGCTTCCGCGGCGAGGCTGAGCTGCGAGCGAACGGTGCGGTGGAAGTGGTCGGCACGCCGGATGATCTGGTGTGTCTGGTGAATGGGGTTTGCTGAGCTCACTACGCGGGAGACAGAAGACGAAAGACCTGAAAAGTGGTCTCTGGTCTTTAAGTGGGTGAGGGCTGTTGAGCGAGACGTCGTTGGCAAGAGGCATCCTGCCTCTACTACCTGTCTGAACAACGTTTCAAGATGCCGAAGGCATCATAGCATGTAGCCAGGGGTTGAGCGAAGCGATACCCCTGGTGAGGAGGTATTACAACGCACCCTGAAAGTGGTGCCAGAATCACGGCCTACGCGAACGAGTGCGCCCTGAATCTGGCATCCTTTCAGGATGCAATCCATTGTCAGACCACCAGGGGTGTTCGGTCGTGTTACTCCCTCGACCCCTGGCTACCCGCTGGGATGCCTTCGGCATCGGCGGGC
>JBGGMQ010001129.1:0-2976 GCA_041287975.1 Verrucomicrobium sp.
TTCCCCCGTTGATGCTGCAGCGTCAGCGTCCGTCGCGGCCCTGCCAGTTCCTCCGCCCCCCAAGTCGAAGCCTCGGGGCACGGCTCAAGAGTCGAATCCAACAGGAACGTCTGTAGGCACCCCAGGCAAGGAGGCTGAAGAACCGGCGACTCCCAAGGAGAAAGCTGCCGCAGCCGTTGTTGCAACGAAAGAAGAGCCGAAGAAGAAAGAGGCCGCGGTGTCCACGCTAGCCCCGGAAGATATTCAGGGTTTTGAAGGCTATCCAGCCCCCATGCAGAAGCTCATCACTGAAGCACTGGAGCTGACGAAGATGAATTTGCGCTACCAGTTTGGCTCCTCGGATCCCAAAAGTGGTGGCATGGACTGCTCGGGCACCATCTACTATCTGCTTCACAAGCTGGGTGTCTCCACCCTCCCCCGCCAGGCGGATGAAGTGTGTGGCTGGTCGATGAAACAAAGCATCCTGTACCGGACGGAGCATGTCGGCAGCCTGAAGGACTCTGCGTTTTCCGCGTTGAAGCCCGGGGACCTGCTCTTCTGGACCGGCACCTATGAAACAGCCACACCGCGCTCCATCCCCGTCACGCATGTGATGATCTACCTCGGGAAGCGCAAGGAAAACGGGAAGCCCGTGATCTTTGGCGCCAGCGACGGCCGGGCCTTTGATGGCGAGAAGCGCAATGGCGTCAGTGTGTTTGATTTCCCCATTCCCAAAGCTGGGAGCAAAGCGGAGTTTTATGGCTATGCTCCGTTGCCACGGGAAGCGTGGGATGTGATCCGCAAGGGCTGATAGAGGCGATGCGGAAATCGCGGGTGGTGCGAGGAAAGAGGATTAACCGCTGAGACGCAGAGGCACAGAGACTGACTTTTTTGGGTTGTGGGATCCGGAATTTTGGAAGTGTGTGTGTACAGATGCGGAGGCTTGGGTTCGCCATTCAAAGCACCATGGACTTGGATCTTAGGATTCACTCTCAGACAGCTCAGGAATTTGCAGACAATAATGAAAACACAGTATTATACCGCAACCAGTCTGGATGGATTCATTGCCACGGAGGACGACTCGATTGAGTGGCTGTTCCCCCTTGGCGATATGACCACCTCCGGCTATCCGGAGTTCATCGCTGAGGTGGGTGCGTTGGCCATGGGCTCTGCCACCTACGAGTGGATGTTGCGCAATGCGGAAACGGTCGCCGCAGAGGTGGGCTCAGCATGGCCCTACACTCAACCCGTGTGGATTTTCTCCAGTCGTGAACTGCCAGCCATCGAAGGCGCAGACATCCGCTTCGTCAAAGGAGACGTGCAGAGTATCCACGCCGAAATGCGCGCTGCGGCGGGCACCAAGAACATCTGGATCGTAGGAGGCGGGGATCTCGCGGGCCAGTTCTACGATGCCGGGTTGTTGGACGAACTCATCATTCAGCTCGGTTCGGTCACCCTCGGCAAGGGCAAGCAAATATTTCCTCGTCGGGTGCTCACCCCCGTGCTGCAACTGACCGCAGTTCGTCAGATGGGTTCCACCATGGTGGAACTGCGGTATGACGTTGACAAGAGCGGTGTGAAGGGGGCTGAAGCTGTCTAGGTTTTCTGCATGAGGGCGAGGCGTGAGGTTTTATTTACTTTCGCGCCAAGCCCGCTAAACGTCCTCAATGAGCACGCAAACGCAAGGTTCGTTTCATCGTCGAGGAGTCCCGGGAGGACAAGGATGCCGGGTCAATCTCGTTCCCATTCACGCGACGTCTCCAGAAGGCAAGGTTTCGAATTTTGCCCTGCTTGATGCTGGCAAAGAAGCGTCGGAGATCGAACTGCTGCGTACTCTTGCCAAAGGGATGGGCGCCAAGTGGGGCCAGGATGAATTCGGCTGGTGGGCAGCCGTACCCGAGGCACCTCACAATGGTTTTGCGGCAGCGTTGTACAAAGCGGCCACCGATCCGGCGCTTGCCAACTCACCCCACTCCCTCTACCGGGAAGGCGAAAAGGGAGCGAAGGTTTTCATTGCCCAGTTTGACACCCGGGCCGCGGCTGAAAAACACGCCAGAGACCTCGCCGCTGGAGGCGAGGTTCGTCACTATTTCGTGGAACCGGTGGTGGGGTAGAGCACTCCGGTCATCCCAGTAGGACCCAGTCCTCCTGTTGTTACCATTCTGCGAGTGTCTGAGTCAGGCTCACCTCCACTTCCATCTCCGAAGAAACCAAACGATTCCACAAAGCATTCCCACAGCTAAGACGGACCAAATCAACAGATCCCAGCGTGCTACCCGACCGGAAAGGGAGGGGTAATTATCAGTTTTGAAGACTTTCGGCTTGTCGAACAACAACTTCGCACTGGCCTCAGAGGCATTCTCTCGGGACAGTGGAGCCCCGCCATTCACAGACAACGCATCAACTATATCTTTCACTTTCACATCCCTCTTGGAGTTGGGATGCGCGGACAACTTGGAAGCCAGTTTTTCCCCGGTTTTATTCATAGCGTCCAGGAGGGAGAGGTCCGGCAAAAATCGTTTTCGATCCAAGAACCTCGGGTCGAAAATCACAAGTGTAACCTCCACGTTTGTGGCAACAACATATGCGCTCAAGACACCTTCATCATCAGTCCAATGCTGAGCTGC
Source organism: Verrucomicrobium sp. (assembly GCA_041287975.1). Lineage (GTDB taxonomy): Bacteria > Verrucomicrobiota > Verrucomicrobiia > Verrucomicrobiales > Verrucomicrobiaceae > Verrucomicrobium. The sequence continues at coordinate 2,607 of JBGGMQ010001129.1, forward strand.
CACGATAAAACCCTTGCGTCCATTCGTCCGCACAGTTTGCTCTATGCCATCCAATTTCATCACCTTTTCAAGACGTCGAAAGACATCTTCAAGGACACCGTCACGCGCCTGAAGCGCGTCATTACCAAATGCAGTTGTTCTCACCACCCCACGCAGTTGTCCTCCTACGAAATGATACCAGGCTGCGGTTCTAGGGACAGAATTTTTCTCGTACGACACGAAAGAACTATCACCTTTGACCGTTGACTGCCCCCCAGTCTGAGGGACGGGCACCTCTAAAACACCCAATTTTGCCGCTTGTAGTTCGGCCGGAGAAATTCCAATTTTAATGCGGGAATCGCCGAGATAGTCTAACTCCTTCAGGTCGACG
>JBGGMQ010001130.1:0-4629 GCA_041287975.1 Verrucomicrobium sp.
CCGGCCTGGCGCTGGTGCCCGCTGTGTTCTTCAGCATCGGCATCGGCACGCTGGCCAATTCCCAAGGGGCCGCCAACCACAGCACCCAGCTCATCTCCATGATCCTGCTGGGGCAGTTCATCGCCTACCTCTGGCCCCGGAAAGAGGAGCTCGGCGCTGCCCCATCCTCATGGGTGTTGCCCTCCCTCTCCGTCCATCAGAAGGGGATCTACGTCTCCATGGTCGTCTTCGCCGCCAGCTACGTCGTCAGCGCCTACATGAAGCTCGACAACTCCGACTGGAAGTGGATCCAAAACGTCCCCAACCTGGCCGTCGAACTCCAGAAGAGCAACTGGAGCGAGTACTATGATACCCTCACTCCGGTGCCAGATTCCCTGAATGCGGTCGTGGACATGATGCACAATCATCCCAACTTCGCCCGCATCCTCTTCGGATCCGGTCTGTTCATCGAACTCTTCGCCTTCCTTGCCCTCATGGGCCGTCGCTGGGCCTTCTTCTACGGCATCATCATCATCCTGTTCCACCTCAGTGTCAGCCGCCTCATGCAGCTGGACTTCTGGTACCACATGGGCGCGGCCCTCTTCTTCCTGGTCAATCTGCCAGGCATCAAGAAGACCTTCTCCAAGCCCGACCGCCTCATGCTCTAGCCATGAAATTTGGCTCAACTCTCCCTTTCTCAGCCTCAAACTGGGGAAGGGGAGTGGGAGCTCGGCAAAGGATAATGATTTTGTTAAGCGGGAGTCACCCCCCTGTTATCATGCCAGGGTAGCCTTGAGCGCCTAGGCATGATTGACGCTCCCCATTCCGCTTCTCCTCGCTCATCTCTTGTTTCACGCATCTTCGGCGGGCGCTTCCGACTCGCCCATTGGAACGCCCTTTTCCTCTTTGTCGGTTTCCAGATCGTCAGGGTAGTTTTGGTCTGGCAATTCCATCCGGCAGAGCCCCAGCCGATGGCTTCGTATGTGAAGCTCTTCCTTATGGGAATGCATCGCGACCTCGTCGTCGCGTTGCTCATGAGCACCCCCTTGGGCCTCTGGTGCGCCCTCAGCCGCCAGCGTGAAAAGCAAGCTCCTCTGGCGCGTTGGGCGCTCCGCATCTTCCTGACCGTGTCCTGGCTGGTCCAGGTGTTCCTGCTCGTCGCAGAGTTCAATTTCTTTGCGGAGTTCAACTCCCGGTTCAACACCGTCGCCATTGACTACCTCATCTATCCCCATGAGGTCTTCGCCAACATGTACGAATCCTTCCCCCTGGGTTGGATCCTCGCTGGAGTCACGGTGGGCGGCACCGTCATCGCGGCCCTGCTGCTTCGCTTGGGCAATACCACCAGCACCAGGCCTGCCGCCCGCCCTCACTCCCAGCTTCCCCCTCGGCGCGCCTCCTCCGCTTTCACCTGGATACTCCCCGTGCTGCTCCTCGCTGCCACCCTTTGGATGGTCCCCTGGCAGCAGAGCAATGATCGCGTGATGAATGAGCTGGCCAACAACGGCCTCGTTGCCGGGGCCACCGCCGCCGTCACCCGGAACCTCGACTACACCGCCTTCTACCCGCACATGGACCGCGAGGCTGCGTACCACAAGGTACGGCAGCTCCTCGATACCCCGGACGCCAAATACGTCTCCGACGACCCCTTCGATCTTCGCCGCCTCATCCAGGCCAAGCCCGGTGCCCGTCCGCTCAACGTCTGCCTCATGCTCGAGGAGAGCCTCGGCAGTGAATTTTGGGGCTGCCTCGGCCGGGTAAACAAAAAAGGTGAACCGCATACACTGACCCCCCACATGGACAAGCTGGCCACCGAGGAAGGCTGGCTCTTTGAGAACCTGTGGGCCGATGGCAACCGCACCATCCGTGGGTTCGAGGGTATTCTCGCCAGCTTCCCACCTCTGCCTGGCGACAGCATCGTCGCCCGTGACCGCACTGAGAATGTGGAGACCATTGGCCGCGTCATGGCCCGCCAGGGTTACGAGACCCTCTTCATGTATGCCGGCCGCAGCCTCTTTGATGGCATGGGCCCCTTCGCCCTCAAGAACGGCTGGAACCGTTTTGTCCATCAGGGGAATTTCGAAAAGCCTGCCTTCACCAATGCATGGGGCGTCAGCAACGAGGACCTCTATGCGAAGGCAGTGCTGGAGATGCGGGCTCTGCACCAGACCGGCAAGCCCTTCCTGCTCACCATGCTGTCTGTTTCCAATCACGTGCCCTTCACCTATCCCGCCACCGGGCCTTCCCCTTTTGACTCCTTGAATCCGGCTCCCGGCAAGGTTCAGTCTGACTATCCCCACGGTCGCATTCCCGAGAACCCCGACGAGCATCGCCGCGACTTCGCGGTCAAATATGTGGACTGGTGCCTCGGCCGGTTCTTCCAGGAAGCGAAAAAGGAACCCTTCTGGCAGGACACCATCTTCGTCGTCATCGCTGATCACGGTGCCCGCGTCTACGGCAGCCAGGCTGTCCCCATCAAGAGCTACGCCATCCCCATGGTCATCCTCGGTCCCTCCGTGGTGAGGGAGCCCAAGCGCCTGCCCATGCTCGCCTGTCAGCTGGATGTCGCCCCCACCATCCTCGGCCTCACAGGCCTGCCTTATGAATCGCTCTTCTTTGGCCGCGATCTGCTCAACACTCCTGAAGAGCCATTCAAAAAAGTGCTCCTGCATCACAATCGTGAGATCGCCAGCTATCGCGACCAGCGACTCGTCGTTTTCGGCCTGAATCAATCCATCGACTGTTTCGGGGGCGATCCCAAGAGCGGCAAGATGGCCCACCTCCCCGGCATCGACCCCTCCAGCCAGCCCTTGGTGGAGGACGCCACCGCCATCTTCCAGGTGGCCGATGATCTCTACATGAACCGTCGCTACCGCATCGACGGCGTCGCCCCATCAGCCCCTTTGCCAGCCACACCGCACGTCGCAAGGAAGTGACACACCCAGCATCGACGAGTGAGAAGCTATTCGTAGTCCAAACTTCAGTTTGCCTCCGTCGCGCTTGCTGAGACGCTCCACTCCTTGGCAACTCATGACACCACTGGGTTCCGACTCTGCTCAAACGCGCGTACCTGAGCGCTGAACCACACCGCCCAGATGGTGAAGATGGAATTTCCTACTAGTATCGCTGCATACCACGTGATTTTCGTGACAACAAATGCCGCTGCGATCAAGCCAAGGACGGCGAAGACTCCCAAAACCTTCCGGGCGACCGCGGAGCCCACGTACGCGGCGTACCATGTCCCGAAATAGATCGCAGAACGCACCAGTGCCATGAAGGCAGGTTGGTAGTCTTGCTTGGCAAGCATGATCATGCTTACGGAGAGGCTGGCATACGCGGTGTAGTTCCCCAGCATCACCCAGTAGATGATGCGGCCGCCATTGATGGCCGAGGCCACGGCAGCATTTCGGGTGGCTTCATTTAGCATGTTCACCGCATCAGGGTCGCCCCCACAGGTTGGGCAGAGGCGGGATCCGCTATGACAATCTTCATGCCAGGCGATGTCGCAGCGCGGGCAGCCTTGCGCCCCCAGGGTCACATTCAGTTTTTCTGAGCAGAGGTGGCAGGTTTTTCCGACGAATTGCATGAGCCATGTCTCTATCTCTGGTGCCGGGGCTTCGCAAGCTCTCGATCACCCGTGGAAGTGCTGCTCCCAAACTTTTCTTCACACTCCACCCCCCAATCCACCCGTCCGCCACGTATCATCCCTGTGGAATTCAAGGACTACTACGCCATTCTCGGAGTCTCCCGGGATGCCAAAGAGGACGAGATCAAGAAGGCCTTCCGAAAGATGGCCCGCAAACATCACCCCGACGTCGCCGAGGATAAGAAGAACGCCGAGGAAAAATTCAAAGAGATCAATGAAGCCTACGAAGTCCTTGGCGATCCCGTGAAGCGCCAGAAGTACGACACCCTGGGCGCGAACTGGCGCGATGAAGGTCAGTCTCAAGGGGCGTACCAACAGCCGCCCCACGCGGCAGGCAGCGGTCGCCGCTACTCCAGCGCTCAGGCCCCCGGCCAGGGTCCCGAGTTCCATTTCGATGGCACCGGCTTCAGCGACTTCTTCGAGCAGTACTTTGGCGGTGCTGGCCGGGGCGGACAGTTCCACGGCTTTGGTGACGACGAAGGCTTCGCTGAGGAAGTCCATCGTCAGTCCAGCCGTCCGCGCCGGGGGCACGATGTCGAGGGCGATATCCTCGTTACCCTTGATGAAGTCCTCCAGGGCACCGAGCGTCCCATTTCACTGGCCACGGTCGACCCTCGCACCGGGGCTCGCGATACCCAGTCCTTCACCGTCCGCATCCCTCCCGGTGCTCCCGAAGGCAAGCGCATCCGCGTCGCCGGGCATGGTGGGGAAGGGCACAGCGGCGGGGAAGCAGGCGATCTCTACCTGCGCGTCCGCTATGCGGCGCACCCCGACTACCGTGTTCGCGGGGGGGACCTCTATCACGATCTCGATCTTGCCCCTTGGGAGGCCGTTCTCGGTACCGACGTCGTTGTGCCAGGCTTGAAGGGCGGCATCAAAGTCAAAATTCCCGCCGGTACCACTCAGAATGGCCAGCTCCGCCTCCGTGGTCAGGGGCTGCCTCAGGGCAAGTCCGGCGAACGCGGCGATCTTTACGTCGTCACTCACATTCAGGTCCCCGCGCA
>JBGGMQ010001131.1:0-2750 GCA_041287975.1 Verrucomicrobium sp.
GGGCGGCCCGGTGAACAAGATGCGCCTGGCCACGCGGGAGATCACGCAGGTCCTGCAGAAGGATGACAAACGGCTCAATGACAAGCGGAACTACATCTACTTCCCCATGGTGTCGCCCTGCCGCCGGCTCATCGCGTTTGCCGCCTCACCCGACAGTCATGACCACTTCGAGGCGAACTACGACCTCTATGTGGCGCACATCAATCCCGAGCTCATGGAGATCATCGGGAACCCCGTGCGCTACACCACCTTCAAGGGGACCGACCGCTACCCCGATGTCTTCCGCGAGGAGCTGCCCCTGGGCTCGCAGTACGTGGAGGGGCCTACGGAAATTACCTTTGATGCCGGGGAGAAAGGCACCTGGCACTGGCACATCACCGGCGGGGCTGACTACGACGGCCGCACCATCAAGCATGCTTTCCAGAAACCCGGCGAATACTGGATCGAGGCACAAACAGAGCCCAGCGGGGAGAAGCGCCGCGGCTACGTCTTCGTGAGCCCCTCCGCCCCGCCGCTGGTGGAAGGCTCCCGCCGCGAGGGCAAGGACGGCATTGTGGTGGACTTTGATGAAGAGGTGGAGAGCTCCCAGGCCGTGGTGAAGCTGGGCAATGGCAAGCCCGTGCAGAGCTGGCAGCTCATGGAGGGCAACCTCTCCCTCTCCGTGAAGCTCCCGCCTGAGGCGCGGGAGGAGGAGAGCCTGGTCATCGAAGGCTTCCGTGACAAGGCCCAGATGCCGAACCGCATGGCCTCCACCTCCCTGCGCGTGCCCCTGGCGGCCTGGCCTTCCTCTGACGAAGGGCTCGTCTTTGTATGGGAGAACGTCAAAGGCCTCACGAAGCTGCCCAATGGCAATCCCTGTACCGTGGTGCCGCAGGGTCTCGCCTTCTGGGATGAGCGCGGTGCGATGAAACTGCGCGGCGGCTGGTTTGACGCCCCGGAGGCAGGGGAGCTGGTCTCCTCCGAGTGCCGGAAGACGCACGAGGTGAGCCTGGAGCTGGTGCTCACCCCGCAGGGCAACATCAAGGACAAGGAGGACCGCCGCATCCTCTCCCTGGCAAACAATCACCTGGAGCGCAATCTCATGATCGGCCAGCGCGGCCCGCGCCTCTTCCTCTGGATGCGCACGCCCGAGAACGGCCCCGGCGGGAATCTGGAGGAGACCTTCCTCGCCGTGGTGCAGAAGGACTACCCGCACCACCTGGTCATGGCGTATGGCAAGGACAAGCTGACCGTGTTTGTGGATGGGCAGCAGGTGTATGCGCGGAACCGGATCAAGGGCGACTTCAGCAACTGGGAGCAGATGAAGATGCGCTTCGGCGCCTCCATGGAGGGCACCCACTCCTGGCGTGGCATGATCGAGCGCGTGCTCATCTTCAACCGCAAGCTGAGTGACGAGGAAGTGTCCCAGCATGCGAACTCCTCCATCGTCATGTCCGGCAAGCGCCTCCCCATGAAGGAGGCCGTGGTCATGGCCAGGCTCGTGAAGGCCTCCCCCGTGCCGCCCCTGCAGGAGTTCCAGCCCTACACCGAGGCGCTGGTGCGCAATCTCTATGAAATTACTGAAGTGGTCGAAGGCGGCGGGAACGGCCCCACCCAGCTTGACCTGAAGCCCCGCCAGCAAGTCACCGTCACCCAGTGGAGCTGGATGGGCGCCCAGGCCCTCGCCAGCCAGTCCCTGAAAGTGGGCGATGTCCAGCAACTGCGCCTGCACCGCAGCGAAGACCACCGGGAGCTGGAAAGCCTCTTCGTGAAAGACTCGCTCAATGCCGATTTTGATGCCGAGGCCTTGCATGACGCAGGAGAGTGGATGGAGAAGTAGGTTGAGACGCGCCCCCGGTGGGGCTGCTGGTTGAGGGGCCCGCAAGCGGGCTGTTGAGGCGCTACGCTGGTTTAGACGGGCTTCGCCCTGGAGAGATGCAAGTTACCCCTAGTACCCAGCGAAGAGCGTTGGAGTACCGACTTCAGTCGGCTCAGGATCGCAAACACATAGAGCACTCTAACTCCCTCGCCACCGCCACACCCAGCTTCATTCCTCACACAAAGGCACGAAGTCACAAAGGGATCTTAACCACAGAGAACACAGAGGTGCACAGAGACGCAGCCCATGCTCACGAAGCCACTTTCCACCTCCTCACAAAACCTCTGTGTACCTCGGTGACCTCTGTGGTTTTAAAAGGCATTCCCTCATCCCCTGAGCTCCGCAGTTGCCACCCGCCGCACCTCAGACCCCATCTTGTTAATCCTTCAAAAATCTTGTCAATCCTGTCTGAAAAGCGCCCTCAGCTAGCTTCCTGCTTGAGCAAGTGTACCGTGCCGGCCGCCTCCGGTGCTTCCGTCACCCGGCTGCACAAATGGGGGAAATTGACGAATCAGCCCGATTGGCTGATGAAACAGCCCTTTTGAAGGATGAACCGTCCCGTTTGAGTTGGGATGGAGGAGTGGGCGTCGCGGGTGGTGTGGAGCAACCTCTGCGGTTGGATGAAACTTTGCCAGGGCGATGTTACGGAATTGTCGGACTAATGTGCCATCTGTGAAGGGATTGTAGAATCTAGGAGTCAACATTCTTAAAATAGAATCTTGCTCAATATGCCGCTGGTGGGAGCGTTTTTCAGTGCTCATGGCGGAGGCGCAGGCTTCGCTTGCGGGAAGGTGTGCAGTGATCCCGGCAGGTGGGGCGGTGGCAGTCGTGGGCAGGAGTTGTTGAGGAGATTTAGCTTCAGTTTCGTTCCCTATGGCAGACTTTACCGTTA
>JBGGMQ010001132.1:0-4026 GCA_041287975.1 Verrucomicrobium sp.
GATGAAGTCCTCCAGGGCACCGAGCGTCCCATTTCACTGGCCACAGTCGACCCTCGCACCGGGGCTCGCGATACCCAGTCCTTCACAGTCCGCATCCCTCCCGGTGCTCCCGAAGGCAAACGCATCCGCGTCGCCGGGCAGGGTGGGGAAGGGCACAGCGGTGGAGAAGCCGGCGATCTTTACCTGCGGGTCCGCTACGCCGCTCACCCCGAGTTCCGCGTTCGCGGCGGCGATCTTTATCACGATCTCGATCTGGCCCCCTGGGAGGCCGTCCTCGGTACCGACGTCGTTGTACCGGGCCTGAAGGGTGGCATCAAAGTTAAAATTCCCGCAGGAACCACTCAGAATGGTCAGCTTCGCCTCCGTGGGCAGGGCCTGCCTCAGGGCAAGTCCGGCGAACGCGGCGATCTCTACGTCGTCACTCACATTCAGGTCCCCGCGCAGGTGGATGAGCCAGAGCGAGTCCTCTGGCAAAAACTCGCTGCGGAATCCCGTTTCAAACCTCGTTCCTAGCTCCCTCTGCCCATGAATCCCACTGGTTCCCAAGACGATTCTGCCATCGTGGTCCACTCGCTTGAGGTGGTGGCAGAGATCACGCAGACTTCCCGCCACCTCGTCGCTGTCTACTGCCGGCACGGCTTGATCGCCCCTCTGGATGAGGCTGAGCACGGAGGCTGGACCTTTGATGATGAGGCCATTAGGAAACTCCGCCGCATGGAGGCCATGCGCTCAGCCTTCGGGGTGAATCTCGCCGGACTCCACCTCATAGAAGACCTGCAGCAGGAGGTCGAGACCCTCCAGGAGGAGTTGCGTTTCCTTCGGAACCGCCTCCACTGAGCAGTCCGAAGATCGGCCACGCAATTCGGAAGCTGTCAAAAAGAGTTCAGTTTAAGCGCAACCCTTCCCCGAAGGGGATCTTGCCACAAGCCCAATCGTTGACGAGCTTCGAGCGAGTCTACGTTGGGTAGGCTGGAGAGACGGTCTTACTCCGAAGGAGTTGCTGCGGTCTACGCCTTGCAACGTGGAAGGTTCTTGGCGGGTCCCCTCCGCATTGTGTTGCAACAGCATCATCTGGCGCCCCATCTTGCACGTACCCAGATTGATGCTAGCAGAGGATATGCCCCGTTCGACCCCCGTCTATTTCGATTCACACATGCACACCACGCTGTGCAAGCACGCTTGGGGCGAGCCGGAAGAATACGCCCGTCGTGCCATTGAGCAGGGGCTTAAAGGCATCATCATCACATGCCACAGTCCCATGCCACAGGACTTCTGGCCCCATGTCCGCATGGCAGATGCCCAGTTCGACGAGTACGTCGCCCTCGTGGAGAAGTGTCGCCAGCAGTTCGAGGGTCAGCTTGAAGTCCGCCTCGGCCTCGAGAGCGACTACTTCCCCGGCTATGAGCGCTGGGCGGAGAAGCTGCACCAGCGGGCAGATTTCCATTACATCCTCGGCTCCGTGCACTGGCAGGGCCCCGAATATCGCGAGCGCTTCGAGGACGGCAGCGTGGAGGACTTCCGCCGCAACTATTTTGACAATCTGGCTGCCTCCGCCGAGACAGGCCTCTTCGACAGCCTCGCGCACCCGGATCTCATCAAGAACTACCACTCCAGCGAATGGCGCTACGCAGAGTGGGTGGAGGACATCGCTGCTGCTCTGGATCGCATCGCCAGGACCGGCGTCGCCATGGAGCTGAACACCTCAGGTCTCTACAAGAGCTACCCCGAGATGAACCCCAGCCCGCCCATGCTCAAGCTCATGTGCGAGAGAGGCATCCCCGTCGTCATCGGCTCAGACTCCCACAAGCCCAGTCGCGTCGCGGAAAACTTCATCACCGGCCTCGGCCTCCTGCAAGAGGTGGGTTACACCCAGGTCAGCCTCTTCAAGAACCGCGTCCGCGAGGACCTCCTCATCGACGACATCCTCCCCGGCCTGCTCTCTCAGGCTGCTCAGCCCTCGACCTTGGCCTTCACCTGAGGAGAGTCGTCCCACGGCAGCAACTGGTGCCGTCAAGGAACCCAGGATGATCCCAAGTCCCGCGGTTTCGTGGGTGCCATCCTCAACGACTGGCTAAAACCGCGCAAAATGTGCTGAGCTGCACCCTCGAAGCTCTTCCCCGAAGGGGATCCTGCCACAAGCCCAACGTTGGACGATCCTCCAGCGAGTCTACGTTGGGTGCTACAACAGATCCACCTACTCCGAAGGAGTTGCTGTGGTCTCCTCCCTGCAACACCCAAACCCCGAGGCCGCCTTCTCCTCACCCCAGCGCGCCCTCCTTCAACATCCCGCAACGCGGGAGCCTCAACAGGCCGCTTGCGGCCCCCTCAACCAGCGCAGCGTCTCAACGGGGCGCTTGCGCCCCCCTCAACGCGCCCTAAACACCCGATAACTAAACATCTCCTCCGTCCCCGGCAGATACTGCACTTCCTCGAACTCTCCCGAATGCTTCACCCGTTGATACATCTCCGGATGCCTTCCACTCGTGATGGATTCCCCACACAGGTACACATAGAGCGGCCGCTTCTCCTGCCCGGCCCTCGCCATCAGCTCTGTCAGGTCTTGCAGCGTCTCCAGCACATGCACTGGCGGGTCGTAGCTCTCCGCCTGCCGGTCACTCACGCCAAAGGTGCCCGTCAATGCATCCGGTGATTGCCCGCGAATGTACGCCGCCGTCTCCCTTGTCGGCTGCCGGTCATGCAGCCTTATCCTCTGGGTTGAGCCCCACGTGGCCGAGGTCAGCCCCACCACCAGCAGAGCCATCAGCACCATCCCAGCCTTCTCACAGCACCGCGTCAGCCATTGGATGGCCAGCGGCAGCATCAGCACCATGGGGATCACCGTGTAGATCAGGTACCACACCCACATGGGGGAGTGCTTCACCGCCGTGTGCGTATACGCCAGAGCCGCCGCCAGCGTCATCGCCGTGATGCCCAGATGCACCGCCACAGGCTTGCGTTTCCAGGCCACTGCAAATCCCGCCACGCCCAGCACCGGCAGCACTCCCATGAAGAGGAGCTTCCACGCCCACGAGGCATCTGCAATTTCCTGAACCCAGCTCGTGCCATAGTGCAGCGCGGGCAGGGGATTGCCATGCCCCCAGCCGATTGCCCATCCAGAGAGCAGGTCCCGCACCCACGGCCAGCCCATGTCCAGCCGGGGGCTCTTGTCATCCGTCAGGTACGCCATCACTTGAGGGATCGTGGGAAACATCCACCACATCACAGGCACCGCCCCCACCAGGTTGAAAGCCGTGAGCTCCCGGAACCGCCGCCCGTCTCGCTGGAGCAGGCACTCAAGAGCCAGCATCGCATTGATGCACAGCGCCACATAGAGGGAGCCCGCAAAGCACAGCAGGTAGCCCGCCTGGGTCAGGGTAAAAACCAGCCACCAGCCAGTCCGCCTCGTTCGTGCCACCTGGATCGCCGCCGCCAGATGCACCGTCATGAAGGCGATCATCGTGGCATAGCCTTTCGATTCGCCAGAGTAGCGGATGTGCCACGGCGAGATCGCCAGCAGTGCCGCCGCCGTCAGGCCCACAGCGGGTCCCCCCAGTTGCAGACCCAGCCAGCCCACCACCAGGATCGCCACCAGGCTGCTCACATACGAGGGCATGCGCAGCGCCGTTTCGCTGAACTTTTCCTCAGCCGCTCCGCTGAAGGTCTGCCAGAGGTTCAGGGAAATTCTGGATGCCGCCGCCGTGAAGAGATGGTTGTTCCCGTGCTCATTGGCAAAGAGCGTCTTGCCCCACGGGATGCGCTTGAAGGTCACCTCGTCGCCCTCGTCACCCTTGTGCACCCACTCACCATTGGTGTAGCTCCTCAGTGAGTACTCTTCATCATTCCACAGACTGTGATCCATCCTCGGGTGCCGCTCCCACACCCCCGCCAGAGTGATCACAGCCATGCCCATCCAGAACCAGCGCGGGGTGGGGGATGACTGTGGCCGCACGGGTTCGAGGACTTTCTTCGTACCCTCCTTCTTCGGCAGCCAGAAGGGAAACGTGCCCAGCAGCGCTGCGCACACTC
>JBGGMQ010001133.1:0-6287 GCA_041287975.1 Verrucomicrobium sp.
ATTCGATTTCGGCTCTTACGGAGGCCTGCAAGCAGATCGAGCAGTGGCTCGCTCCTGCCTGAACGTACCACTGACTGAATCAATGGCTACATGTTGATCTGCGGAGGCACTGTTGCGACGATGTCGACTTCAAGGATCGCGTCCAGGTCGTCAAGGCTGAGGTCGAGCGTTGCAGGAGAGGTGGCAACGGTGGTAAAATCTGAAGGGCTGTCGAATTCCATGATTTTTCGGGATTGGATGTTCGGGGAACATCAATGCCGACCCGGACTGTGAAGTCAACAAAAAGCCTGCTCCGTGGCTATGCAAGTCGTTGTAGGATTAGCCCCAGTGATCACGGCAGGGGGATTCGTTGCCGCGCCTCGTCGATCATGTGGTCGATTTTTCCCATAAGAGTCAATTGATCAACTGGCCGCTGATACAGGCGCTGAAATGAGGGCGCCATGTTTTGTTTCCACTGGAAATAGTTTTGATAGTGGGGGGTGGTGCTCGCAGTTGCCTTGATGGTGGAGGCGAGGTCTGTCAACGAGCGTGCATGCGTGACATCGAGATAGGACCCTGGCCCAGGTGCAAAGTCAGCAATGTTGGGTGCACCTAGATAGACGGGCACGCAGCCGGCAACGAAGCAATCGTACCACTTCTCCGTGACATAGTGGGCCTGGATGTTGTTTTCGAAGGCCAGACAGAACTGGTACTGGCGCAGCACTTCCAGTTTCTCCTGCCGCCCTTCGGGACGTTCGCCAGATTGGTTGTAGTGCCATTTGCCGAAGTGGTGCACAGGCAAAAGCTTCTCCAGCCGCTCAACGAGGCGCTCCCGTTTCGAGAGGGATTGGGAATTTGAAATAAAGGCGCAGACAAGTTTGGCTGGGACCTTTGGTGCTGCGGGGCGGGCTGTTTCATCGAGAGAGCCCGGGTGGGCATACGTCATCTGGACATCGGCAAAGGCGTGACATGAGATGAGCAGATCCAGTGTGGCCACCTGAGAGGGATCAGTCTGCCACGGGTAGTAGCCGTCGGATTCCATGGTTACCCCCACCCAGATCTGCCGGTCGTGGCGGGGGAGTCGGGCCCATGAAGGCACCTGGGGCAGATGAAAGACGACGATGTCCGCCTGACGGAGCTGCGTGGGGTCCTTGGTGATTTCATAGAGACCGGCCGGTCCAGCCAGTTGCGCATCTTCAGGCCACACGGGGTGGTGATGGTCCGAGAAAAACAGCACTCTTGGGGTGGTGGGCAACCCCTGCACCCGCCGGACGAAGCTGACCTTTCGTTCATGGGCCAGATGCCAGGAAATGGCTTCAGGCAGCGTTTCGTGCCAGGTCGGAGCTTCCTTGAAGCGCAGGGCCCCGTCTGCGGCACTGAGGCCCCGGTCTACGGTGGGGGCTGTGTGCCCCGCTGGCAGAGACGCAGCCTTATTGTGTTCACTTCGCAGGCTTGCGGGCGACCTTGCATAAGCGAGCCAGGTGCCTTGCACATGGTGAATCTGGCCACCGAATTCGTGTTCATCCAAGTCGTTCACGGCGGCGAACACCTGCCTGCCCGGCTCATCGATTACCTTGTAGTCATGCCATATGATCAGGCCATCGGGCTTGAGAATCTGCAGGGCATGCAGCGTGTCTGCCATCACGGTAAACTGTTCGTGACTGCCATCAATGAAGACGATGTCAAACCGTTGCGCGGCAGCCAATACCTCCCAATCGAAGGTGCGCGAGTTTCCCAGATGCTGGACGTAAGGCACGCCTCGTTCCCGGGCCAGGCTGCCGATGGCATCTGCAGCAAGAATTTCATCCGGCATCTGTCGCGGCAGATTGGCGAGGTGCTCGGGAAGGACATTGAGCGAAGCGATTTCCAATTCCGGCGCCATCGCATGGAAATGGCAAATGCCCGCCCCGCGATGGGTGCCGATTTCGAAAAGACTGGGTGGCTGTCCATCGCCTCGGTCGCGGACAATATTGAGATGCCCGCGAATCAGGCCGCACAGACACTCTGCCTCAAGATGGGATCCGAAGCCGGCCACCAGGAGCTCCGCAAAGGGCGTGGGATAGGGAGTCTGGAGGGATGCGGCGGGAACGCGAATCATGCGGAGTTGTCGCTTTTTCTTTGAGTCTGTAAAGCCTGTTCGAGGGAGGAGGGTGGGGGGATGTTTCGGTACAGCGCTTCATTCCCCTGAACAAAGGGCTGCCCAGCCCCCGTTTCGCTCCATCACGTTTTCTTTCGCTTCTATGAACTGTTCCCTCACTGCGTTGTTGCTGGCTGTCGCCTTCTCCATTGACGTCCTTTCTGCTGCTGACACTCCCGCCGCTCTCCCCCTCTGGCCCAACGGTGCCCCTGGCTCAGAGGCCCGCCGTAGCGAGCCGGAGAAGCTGGATGGCAGCAACGTCACGAACGTCCACAACCCCACGATCACGCCCTATCTCCCGACCAAGGATGCGACAGGACTGGCGGTGATCATTGCCCCTGGCGGGGGGCACTCCAAGCTCTGTCTGGGGCATGAAGGGTACGCTCTGGCAGAGTGGTTTCAAGAGCATGGCATCGCGGCCTTTGTGCTGAAATACCGCCTGGCCCGGGACAAAGACTCCAATGGGGCCTACACGATTCAGGATCATGCCATGGCAGACACGCGCCGGGCGATCCGCACCGTGCGCAGCCGGGCCCAGGAATGGGGGCTGAAGGCGGACAAGATCGGCATCATCGGCTTCTCCGCCGGTGGCGAGTTGGCGGCCTTTTCGGCCATGAAGTCTGATGCTGGCGATGTCAAGTCGGCGGATCCGATTGAGCAGGTCAGCAGTCGTCCGGATTTCCAGGCACTCGTCTATCCAGGCACCTCGGGCCTCTTCACCGTCGAGAAGGGCATGCCCCCGCTCTTCATTGCCTGTGGCTATGGCGACCGTCCAGACATCGCGGAAGGCATGGCTTCACTGTACCTCAAGTACAAGGCAGCAGGCGTGAAGGCGGAGCTGCACATCTACTCGAATGCTGGCCACGGCTTTGGTTATCGTCCTGGCACCACGACAGCGGCAGGAGCCTGGCCGTTTCGTTTCCAGGAGTGGCTGGTGGACAGTGGGTTTTTGAAATGACTGGGGGTAGAGGATGACTGACTTTGGCCTTTCCAGTCTCAGAGAGGTGATCTTGATGCAGTTCCCTGATTTGTCAGGGAGTGACTTCCGGCTGCTTACGGCGGGTTGGCAATCGGTGGCGGTGGCGGCGGATGGCCAATGGCTTTTCAAGTTTCCACGAACTGCTAAGGCAGGAGAGGCGTTGCGAAGAGAAGCAATGTTGCTCCCGGTCGTTCGACCAAAGGTAACGATGTCAGTGCCGCAACTTGAATTGCTGCAAGGGGGCTGGCATGGCGTTTTTTCTCGCCACGCGATGTTGAAAGGGGACCATCTGACCGCAGCTGACTATGCGTTGTTGTCAGAGGGAGCCCGGCAACGTCTCGCGAGGGAGCTTGCACTCTTCTACATGGAGCTTCATGCCATTGACCCACAGTTTATGAGAGACGCGGGGGCGCGGCCAGTGTGTCCGTGGTTGAGCCCGGAGGAGATTCTCACAAAGGTCCGACGACTGCTGCCCGCCCGGCAGCTGGACATTGCAGAGCAGGCACTGGTGCGATGGCAGAGCTTGCCGCCGGACACTTATGGTACGACGTATGGATTCTTCGACGGGCATGGCTGGAACATGGCGTTTGACCACGAGCGGCAGCAGTTAAACGGTATCTACGACTTCGCTGACTCTGGCTTTGGCGACCTGCACCAAGAGTTCATCTATTCGAACTTCGTTTCACCCGACCTTACATCGGACATCATTGCGGAGTATGAGCAGCTTACTGGGCGAAGAATCGACCGGCAGCGGATTCATCTTTTGACGGGAGTACTGCGGTTGTCGGAACTGGCAGAAGTGGTGGATGATGTGGAGTTGATGCCAGTAATAGGGCGGAAATTCGAAGAGTGGTGCAAGTGGGATGAAGAGGGCAGTCGATCCTGAGGGCACATCCGGCAGTACCTCCGCTTGAACTTTCCCGTGCGGAACCGAGGTTTTCCCGCTATCAAGAGATGACCCGGAGACATGCCTCAGAAAACCGCCAATCCCAATGACCCGCCGCTCACCTTTCAGTGGGTGGAGCCTTTGCGGCAGGGAAGGAGGCTGGGGTTTTGGATGTTTGTGGTATTCGTGGGGCTGGTGGCGTTCTTTTACCTGTTCCAGGTGGTGTACCCCCAGACGCAACGGTTCACGCCGGTGCCTCAGCAGATTATAGCCCTGAATCCGGCGGATCCGTCGGCGGTGGCGCTGCTGAGCCGGGTGCAGGACCGGGACTACCTGCTGCTGCCTTCTGACAACTACAACCCGGCCAGTGGACCGAGTCTGCAGGAGAGTGCGCCTGTTTTCCACCCGAGCTTTGAGGGGCATCAACTGAAAGTGCAGGATCTGCCCTACAAGGCCTTCACGGTGCCGCCTGCGCGGCTGTTGAACGTGGACAAGCCGGTGCTGCCGCCGCTGGATCTGAGTGACCTCAAGGGAGAGCCAAAGGTCCCGGCACCGGGCAAGACCAAGGAGCGACCGTCTCCCGCGCAAGCGAAGCTGGTGGTCAACTTTGTGGGGGATCTGGCCAAGCGTGAACTGGTGGCCCAGCCCGATCTTTCAGAGGTGCCTTTGGCGTACCCTGAATCGTGCCGGTTCCAAATGGGGGTGGACGCTGCAGGGAGAGTCGAGTTCATCCTGCCAGTCAACACTTCTGAAAAACCGGAGGTCACTCCACAAATGGCAGGCCAGTTGCTGGACCGCCTCCAGGCTCTGCGATTCCAACCTCAGACTGCCGCGAGTGGTGGCAAAAGCAACGCCGGACCGACCTGGGGCACGGCAATCCTTTTCTGGGCCGAGCCTGACGTACCATGATCCACGTTTCTCTTACCACGCTGCTGCTGCTCGGGATGGCCGCGGGCATCACCCTTTTGGGAGTGTTCTGGCTTATCGCCGTCTGTGTGGAGCGTCGGCAGGAGAGCCGCCTGCGGGAGGACTTGGTGCTGTGCCGCATCTGCGGGCACATCTATGAGAACGGCGAGAAAAAGCCGGTTACAGCGTGTCCGAAGTGCGGCTCACTCAATGAAGCGCGGCGACCCAGCCCGATTTGATGTATTGAGGGCGGACTGAATCGGGTCAACCGATGGTCGCGAGGGGCTTGGCAGGTGCCTCATCTTCCAGGAGGAAGCCGACGGCCTCGGACAGATCGTCATAGTCCTCCGTACTGGAGGAGCCTTCTCCTGCGAAAGCACTGCTTCCCAGCAGGAAAGCGGGACCGTTGAGCATCGCGGGAGAGAGCGGTGGCGGATTAAGCGCCTGAATGAGGGCGGCCACATCAGGAGAGATCGCCGGTGCACCAGCATGAGTCTCGATCTCGGGAGCCGGGGGGAAGTCCGACAGAAATACCGATGCCAACGGAGCAAGGTCGCCTTCGAGGGCCACTTCGCCCATGGGGTCTGCCTTGAGCTGGCTGGAGCTGGATGCCGCCTCGTGCTCGTGATTTGAAGGAGCAGCAGGAGCGTCCAGCTTGACGTCCTGGAGGCCAAACCAGACGGTTTCGCCCAGTCCGTCGCTGGCGCGGGAGCCCGTATCGCCTGCTTCCCAGATCAGCGGGGCCTCAGGCTGGGTGTCGTCGAGGATCTGCTTGGGAGCTTCAAGAGAGACGGGTGCCGCGATGGGGGCCACCGTTTCGGTAACTCCGAGTGTGGGCGCGGGCGCTGGCGCAGGTGCTGGTGCCTCAGCGAGCCTTTCTGCCTCAACAGGCTTTGGTTTTGGGGCAGGGGGAGCTTCAGCGACGGTTTGCTGCCGTGACCGCTTCAAGATGGCGTAGCCTGCGAGTGCGGCCATGCCCAGACCTGCGATGACTCCAAAGCGGGAGCGCCTGCCTACGGCGACCCCTGCGAGCAACACGCCTACGGCAAGGACAGCTCCGCCCAGCACGGCTTCAGTCGTGTTGGCGGCAGCGGTGGAGGAGGGGGCCGTCGTCATTCGGCAGTCATCATAAGGTGAAGTTAAGTATCTGTCACCCAACTTTTGAGGGGTCAGTCCGCGAGCACGAATTCGTTGGCATTGAGAAGCAGTCGACAGAGCTGGCTGAGACCCGCTTGGGTGGCGAGTCGCTTCGCGGTGCTCATTTCCTGTTCCTCAGGCTCACGCTGCAACACCCGTTCAAACGATCATTTGATTTGAAGCTCAAGATCGGGGCCGCATTCCTGTTTCACCCGGGTGGAGAGATGATCCGCCTGCTGAAGCATGAAGGCGTTGTTCAACAG
>JBGGMQ010001134.1:0-5080 GCA_041287975.1 Verrucomicrobium sp.
CCAATGAACGCACAAACCTGGTAGTGAAAGGCTCTCAACCCAGATGACCATCGCTTGCGCCAGACACCGACCAGAGTGGCGGACGACACCATTCCAATCGCAGCCAGCACAGCGACAAAGGCTGCAACGATGACCAGGGCAACAACACTCAAGATCACGATCACCATCGTGAACAACGCCCATAGCAGTAACGGCGAAATGGGCTCCATGTGATCTATCGACGGCTCGTGAGCCTGCCCCCTCAACCAGGTCGCAGCCGTGAGCCAAAGTATGTAGAGTGCACCTGCCATCGTCAGCGTTGATCCGACACCAACGTCCACAGTCCTCCTCCGCCTGTCAATCGCCGGAACGGAGACTGCCGTCAACCCAACCCACGACGGCTTCCACTATGTCACCCAAACTGCCACACCTACTTTTCCCTCTCGCATTCCCAACCCACAATCACATCGATCTGTAGGGCGACGACTCCCATTGCCTCAATCACCCGCCGTGCGATCGTCTCCCCTGCCGCCCTTCACCCGAATTCCATTGATGATCACGAGTTGCCAAATGCGGCAGATCGCTCGCCTACTCGAACTCCGTCAAGCGATTGCAACTCATGATGGTTCCCCGAACTTGATGCCGGAGGCATCCCAGACATTAGCCAGGGGTCGAGGGAGGAACACGACCGACTACCCCTGGTCGCCCGGCACCAATAGCATCCTGAAAGGATGCCAGATTGAGCGGAGAGACGTCCCAAGTGAGAATCGGCGACCAAGCCCCAGCGTAGAGCACGATGTCCGTGATTTTCACAAAGGCCACTCGCGACATACCCCGCAAAAACCTGCAGCTCCCCCAACTCCCAACCACCCCAGGCTGTAGGGCGACGGCCTCCGTTGCCTCCTCGAAGCTCAACCCTGAAAGGGTTGTGTACCAAAGCCCACGGTTGGCCGAGCCTAAGCGAGGCTACCCTGGGTGCCCGCAATTCAGACTTCAGGGGTGGAAGCTGATCCCCTGCCCCCTTAACCTCGGAACACAAAAAGCCCCCACCGTCAGGTCGCCAGACAACCGCTTCTGCCGTTGCGGCCACTTGACTGCGCTCCAGGCATCACAAACACTCTGACGGGTCCCGTCATTTTGCACGAGCCTCGTCGATCGAACGTATCACCGTAATCAGTTCGTGTGCCCTATGAAACAAGGGAGAGACGGCATGCCGCCCTTCACCGAAGTCGTCTTCCTTGGCTGCTACAGTGACAATGCCTTTGCCCGATACCAGGTAGAAAACCGTTTTGCCAGGCGCCGCCATCGGAGTGTCCTTGGTGGCGGTCATTTTGCCGGAGTATTTGGCAGCTTCGGTCAAAAAGGCCTTGGAAGTCTTCGCTCCTTCAGCGTGCTGGCCTGCTCCAATGACGCCACCACCACTGCTGAAATAGAGACTCGCAGACCCATCAACCGTGGCTACCAGCGTGAACGCCCCCTCAGAGAACCCTGTATCCATCACCACCGCAAGGATCTTGGAGTCGTCCGTCTCACCAAGCTCCGCTGGCGTGAGCTTCAACACCCTCTCCCGCATCTCCTTGTAGATCTCTGCCACCTTGTAAGGCGCATCGCCCTGCTCTGCTGCGAAAACGGAGCAATAACGGGATGCCAACAGGCAGATCAATACGACAGCAACAACTCCCACAATGGTGGGCAGTACACGCCAGACATCGAATTCAGCAGCAAGTGGATTGGTAGTCATGTCGAAGAGTGCGCAATGCTCAGCGACGTCCAGCGCAATGGCAATCGATAAGTACAACTGCCGTTCCCATTTCGCAACATGGAAACAAGCATGAGGCGAGCTGCACTATCGCTTTTTCAGATTCCCGCCCGGCACTATTTCTCCACACCCACACATTTGCCAAAGATGCCATTCATGCTGACCCATCCGTTGATGCGTACACGATTGTTGCCGATCTGAAATCGATTCCCCTGCTTCGCTTTGATCAGATGCAGGTACTCGGCCCCTCCGACCCTGCAGAGCACAATTTCGCCCACCTCCAACTCGTCCTCGTTCGCCGGCACAACAGCACAGATCTCCCGAATCAATTTTGCCGACCATCGAATTGCCCCGCGGCCGGAATTGCACCGTCTCGCCGTTCTTGAGCTTTTCGATATGAAATGCCGCCCAACCCATAACGCCTCGTTAAAATTGCGATCTAGAGATCAGTCCGCTGCACCGCCTGAGACCAAATAACTGCATCTTGTCGCCCAAATCAATCCCCGTCCGCAACGAAAAGATTCCCAAATCGGTCGCTCCAACTGCGCCGGCACCCCGCCGCTCGCCTTTCTATTCATCAGGCGAATCATACGTGATGGAAACCGTGCGTAGCTCACTCGACTCGGCAAAAGTGCCACACTCTACTAATCCAGAAGCCCTTTTCGCGTTGGATGTTCATGGCCTTGGGTGGCGGAGCATCAGCAGCCGGTCAGGCTGATTCAAGAATCACTTTGCTTCGCCGCTCTGGTTCCGATAGACGCGAAGCAACTCGGTGACGAGAACGCCGTCGATAAACATCCCCTCATAACACGCATCCTCGAGGGTCATGTGGGAGCAGTTGGCATTGCGAATGACGGAGTGGGTCAAGGCCACATCCTCGAAACGCGCGCCCGAGAGATTGACATCCGTGAACTGGGCACCAGCGAGACTCACATCGGAGAACTGCGCGGCACTCAGGTTGGTGTTGACGAATTCAGAGCCACTTAGGTCAACGTTTTCAGTCTTGGATTTCATGGTTGAGGCAGGGTGACTGGAGGATGGCAGAGTCTTGGATGATTGGGCATTCAGCCCTTTTTTGTCTTAAGCTGCTCCCAAGTTTGTGTATGAGCAGGGACTTCACGTCATCCACGGTTGCAGTTGGTGGGAACTCCAGCTTATGCAAATACTTCCTGAATTCCTCATGGGCAAGAGTCAGGCAATTCTGAGTTCACTGCAGATTCGCTCGAAACGCTGAAATCACTGCCGTTGAAAATCCCTGGAGCATAGAACAAGAGTCCGCACAAGTGCAAGTCGGGTCTTCAAGGGGTCACCACTGAGTGCAGCCGCCCCCATGCCATGCGACAGGCAAGCATCTCAGGCGAAGCCCTAAGCGTGCCTGCGCCTTCATTGGCGGGTCAGACTTTTCCTTCTGCCTGAACCTCGCCAAAGGCGGTTGTAGTTGTCGACGTAAGGAGAACGGACCAACTGCGTGCGTTTTGGGGTGGCCGCCAAGGAAC
Source organism: Verrucomicrobium sp. (assembly GCA_041287975.1). Taxonomy (GTDB): domain Bacteria; phylum Verrucomicrobiota; class Verrucomicrobiia; order Verrucomicrobiales; family Verrucomicrobiaceae; genus Verrucomicrobium. Next base: position 3,235 of record JBGGMQ010001134.1, read on the forward strand.
CAACTCCTGCTCAGTACGTAGTTAATCCCTCATCGGGAAGTAAAGGTGTTAACATGGCATGTCATCTGTGTTCGGGGTGATGGTGCTACCCAGATTCAAGCTTCCGCGGAGCTCCAACACACTCCCTGGAACCTACCAGTCGAAGCTCATCCCCGAAGGGGCTGTGGCCCCTAGCCCAGGGTTCGCCGAGCCCTCAGCGAGGCTACCCTGGGTACCCGCACAGCCAAAGCTCAGGTGGGGAAGCCGATTCGTTTTCTTTTACCCTGGAGGGCAGAAAGCTCCCACGTCACAGGCGCCAGATGCACGCAGCTGCCACCACAGTGCTAACACAAGTGGCAGCCAAACGCTCTCAACTTCCCAGCAACACTGTTCCGGCGTCAATTCTCAGAAGCTCTACAGCCTCAGGTGTATGACGATATCTACTGGGGATCTCAAACAACATATGCAGCAGCCTAAGAACTTGAACACAAAGTCGGCAGAATTCATCCCCGAAGAGGACTTTGTCTGAAGCTTGATCAACTCTCCATCGAGATGTCATCCACCGCTCCATCATCATCGAAGTGCACACTGATCACGTAGTCAGTCACTTCCTCAGGCAAGGTGAAGTCAAACGTGTCGATCCCGTCTTCATCCTGTTCCCCATCCCCCCAGTGCGAACGCAGCACCAGTAGGTCCAGGACCTGCGAAGGCTCAGGGGCGGCAGTTTCCAGATGCTTCTCCCAGTAGGCGGCGTCGATTTCTTCGAGATGATGCGATACAAACAAGCTAGCACCAGCCTCATCTTCTTCCGTACCGAATACCTCCCTGATGGCGGCCATCGCTACTGATTGTCGTCTGGAGATTTCTTCACTGAGTACAGCCATGGCTAATGAAAAGGTTTATTGCGAAGCTCACTATCCTCCGCGTGTCTGCCATGCTCGTCAACTTCCCCATATCCCCGGCTCCCATTCATCGCCATTCCTCTCAAGCTACATCTCAGTTTCGATCTCAACCGGACCCTTCACCTTTTGCGAGGATACCGTCTTCGTTCCTAAAAAGACAAACCCCATCCGGGTGAACGCAGCAAGGACGTAACAGACCAGCAGTACCCCCCAGATCCAATAAGGAGTCGCAGCAGGATGGAGCAGTCCAAAGAGTCCATTGAGAATGGGAATGCGATCTGAAGCCATCGCCATCACCACACCCAAGACGATCGCCCAACCCAGGGTCGAAAGCGTCAGCAACTCACGCATCAAAGGAAATCCCTCCCCGGCATTTGCGAGCCGTCTCCCCCGGAACAAAGCTCCGCATCCCATGATGATCACTAGGAGGCTCAGCTCGACCGCTCCTGGTAATGGAAGTCTCGTGGACATGATTTTGGCAGACGATTTTACTACCCGCTCATCCTATTGCTGCGGCAGGGTGACGTCAAGAACGGTGCAATCAGGAGAGTTGCCAGGCAAGCGCCATGGATTCTTCTTGTCTGCCGTCCTCTGCTTGACCTATTGGGCCTTCGATATGGTTTCACTTTTTTATTCAACCTGCGGGAGTTGATTCACAACCACTCGAAGTCGATGTTCCAGCACACCACTCTGCGCCAGGGATCGCAGAGCTGAAAGTTGATTTTGGGCACGCCCCACCCCCTCGGATCGACGCTGGCTGACGTGGGGTGCCACACAATAATCGGGATCGTCTGGGGAAAGTCGAGTCCACCGCATCCAGTCCAGTACGCGCTGGCGGTCTACCTCGTATCCACTCGTCCAAAAGGCACAGCCGTGTTCATGGCACAACTCGATCATCTTCGCGATCCCTGTGAAAATCTGGATGAAGATCTCATCAGGATCATTCCTGCCCTCGTTGCAAGCCC
>JBGGMQ010001135.1:0-2832 GCA_041287975.1 Verrucomicrobium sp.
CAATCAGGAAAAGTGCAACGAACAGGCCCCATACCACAACTTTGAGATGCTGATGGTCCCAACTCTGGCTGGCAATGCTATGCGTTGCATTGGTAGACATGGATTCTGGTGGAGTTCTACGTTCGGAATCGGGCCTCATCACTATTTCCCCCTTGCGTCGCTGGTCCTGACGCTGACTCTCTCCAAGGCGTCAATCGCCAAATGACTCAAAAATCGGCCAGATTGAGTTCCATAAAGAATCGAAAGGTCAGATTCTGAGCCCGGAAATTGATCGAAAGCAATGCCTATCCGTTGCAGTGAATCGCTGTACTCGTCAGGAAAACAGACCCAGTCAGGGGCTCGCAAAGTCTTCATTTGATCGGATGTCTTCAACGTCTCAAGGAATGAAACTGTCTCTGGACTTTTGGGGCTAAATGTCCCAAGGGAAACAACAATTCTTGCAAGCCGTAGAACATGCAGTTCTCTTACTTCCTGATGCTCTTTGCTCTGGCCGCCGAGTGAGGAAATGGTCGCAAGGCTTTCATTTGCCTTGGTTATGGCTACGTTGGCATTGAACGGAGGAGGTGGTGGCGATGGCTTTTCTTGGCCTCTTGCCGCGATGTTCACGCAGACGCTGTTAGAGCGACGTAGAAGTAGTGGATAATGGCAGCCACACCGAGTAGACCCGTGAACTTCGTAGTGGAGCGCACTGCCTTAGCCACGGGCACAATTGAGAGCAAGCGACAACACATGTAACCGAGCAGTCCACAGTACAAAGCGTATTGAAAGTTTGGACCACTCAGGTTCCAGCCAGATCTGAGAGCGAAAGCCATTGTAAGTGCCGATGCGGCAATGGCAAAGCTGAGAAGCCCTAGTTCAGTGGAGAGTTTTGACTTCATAGCGTCAAATTCACAAGTTGAAGCTTTCGTGAATGAGGTCTTCACGAAGAAGAATCAGCGATGAAAACTTCTGCAAGCACATAGGCTAAACTACATCCGCCTCCACCCAAACGCAATGACTGCCATAAACCCTACTTCTCCGTAACCGCACCCACCCCAAACACCAAATTCGCCAACCCCTCGTCAAACGGCAACCCAAACGGACTTGCCAGCTCAAGTGCCCTCGAATGTCCCTGCGTCGCGCTGCTCACAATCATCGCTATGATGCGGCCCTTGTACAAGAGTCCGACAGACTCACCATCCTCCGACCAAACCGTATTCAAATTACCCGGCACGACACCAGTGATGACCGCCTCAGGCGAGGCCACGTCTTTGCTGATCGGCGGTGGGGCACCGAGTTTGCTCACCGCATTCATGTCCACCTTCTCCACAGTGAGAGGCCGCGTCGCAAAGGCGGGGCAGTCGCGCTTAGGATCCAGCTTGCCAGGATTCGTCAGATAGAGCCAGGCCATGCCGTCCAGCTCTTCCAGCACGGCATGTCGATGAGACACCGGATGCTGCCAGGACAATAGCAGCCCCTTCTTGTCTGACTGGTTGTTGATCACAACCTCACCTGGCTGCAGTGGCTCAACCATGGCGACTGGCTTCCTTGAGCAGGCAGAGCGTATTCCCAACGCCAGAATGACAATCAAGACGCCGAGAAGGAGGGCAGAGGAACGGCGCAGAGTCATCATGGTAAAAGGGGGCACGGGGAGCCCACCCCTGAATCGCCGTTCCATCGTTCCCTGACTCCTACGACCACAAAAAGGAGTCGTCGCCGAAGCTGAGAAGCCGGGCTCCGGTCAGATCAATACAAGCCATAGGCACTGCTCACGGCTTTCTCGGAGGGCAGCCTGGAAGGTATAGTCTCACGCAACGTCGACAACGGCGGCCCCAGTGCTCCTTTGCCCAAATGCCTGGAGCATCGCATCTTGCTCGACAGCACCACTCCGGCCACGAAAATGACCAGCAGCACCAGCCGCAAAGTGGATCGTGACATCTTCATCGCTCTCCTGTTTCCTGTGACTGATTCGGGACTGCGTGCCCGCTTGCGGTCCAAAAACAGAAAAGCACCACCCATTGCCGGGAGGTGCTTTTCAAAGCCTCTTTGATCAGTGGACACCGGCTGACCAGCAGCCTCGGTCCTGCATCAAATCTTACGCACAAGCAGCGCTGCGTTGTGGCCGCCAAAGCCAAACGAGTTGCTCAGAGCGGCATTGATCTTGGCTTCGCGAGCCACGTTCGGTACCACGTCCAGATCGCAATCCGGATCCTGGTTCTCCACGTTGATCGTCGGAGGAACGACCTGATCGCGAATGGCGAGGATGCTGGCGGCCAGTTCCACACCACCGGCGGCACCAAGAAGGTGGCCGGTCATGGACTTGGTCGCGCTGACGAGAAGACCGTTGGTGGCATAGCTGCCGAAGGAGCGCTTGATCGCCTGCACTTCGCACATGTCGCCTACAGGTGTGCTGGTGGCGTGAGCGTTCACATAGCTGACTTCCTCGGGGTTCATCTTCGCATGGCCGAGGGCCATGTTGATGCAGCGGGAGGCACCCGAGCCATCGGGAAGAGGAGCGGAGAGGTGGTAGGCATCTGCACTCAGGCCGTAGCCCACGAGTTCACAGTAGATGTGGGCACCGCGCTTCTTCGCGTGCTCATATTCTTCAAGCACCACGACACCGGCGCCTTCGCCCATGACGAAGCCATCCCGATCTTTGTCGAAGGGGCGGCTGGCCTTCTCAGGAGCGTCATTGCGCGTGCTGAGCGCTCTCATGTTGCCAAAGCCAGCCAGACCCATGGGGGCGATGGAAGCCTCTGCACCACCGGCGACGATCACATCGGCGTCACCAAACTTCAAAATGCGCCAGGCCTCACCTATACAGTGGTTCGAGGTCGCACAGGCGGTGACAAT
>JBGGMQ010001136.1:0-3002 GCA_041287975.1 Verrucomicrobium sp.
TGGGTGCTCTATGCTGAGAGTGATCCGAGTCAGAACACCCTGTATCCACCGGTGAAGTACTTTTGATCTAACTGACCCAATTCAGGCTAAAGGCGATCAGTAGATCGACCAGCAGCTTGCCGATGGGCTTTGGAGCAGGAGCGTGAAAGGGCATACATTGATAGACCTTTGGCCATGCAAGAATAGCGGCATGAAGGCATGTTTATCAGACACGTCAGCCACCTTGTGTGATGCCAGGCTGAAGCCCGGCACTCCATTCTCTGGCCAGCATGTATAGGCGAAGTCAACTACAGCAACCCGACTCCAGATTCTGCCCGCCGTCTTCCATCAACTTCGCGTCAGGCCTCTTCCAGTAGCTGTACTGCGGCGTCCAGGCGTCTTCCCCGATTCCAGCGAGGGACAAGACATGCCAGATGCTGCAATAGAGGTCACCTGGCCCAAAAATGGTTGCGGCCTTCCGCACAATCCGCCCGTCAGGTTCGCGCTTATAACATACCATGCCTGGCATGTTCGCCTCACCTGGAAGTACTGTCTGCTCATCGAGGTAAACTCCGCCGCCGTGCGAGGCCATGCGGAACCGCCAGTTCCGGGAATGGGCGAATCGCTGCTGAACCTCAGGTGAATCTTTGGAGAGCAGGACGACTGCAAACCGATCCTCCAGATGAGGCAGAAATCCGTTCAGCCCGTCGGCCCAGAGGGTGCAGTAGCGGCAGGCCTGACCCATGTTGTGGATCGCAAAGAGCAAGTCTTTACCACAGAACAACGAGGCAAGGTCGGTACTCCCGGTTGAGGTTGCAAACTTGTAGTTGGGCACTTCTGGCAAATCTCCAGAGGCAGCCAGACGAAGCTTGGTCAGCCTGGCGGTCAATTCGGCTATCTGAATTTCGAGTTCCTGAATCTCAGCGCTCATAAGAATTGAAGGGTGTGAAAAGACCGGGGACGGAATCGCTTCCCGGCAAAAACACTGAAGTTTTACTGATGGACGCCCCGAGACACAAGCCTGAATGCTGAACGCACGCAGCTACTCACGCTTTGCCAGATCACAGAACACGATGCAGGAGGGATTGCCCACGGGTGCATAGTGCCCAGTGAATTTCAGAGCCCCTGATCCTGCATCCTGCCGAAAGACGGCAACATTGTCCCCTCGCTGATTGCAGGAGTACACAAACGTTCCTGTGGGGTCGAAGGCAAAGCTGCGCGGATAGTCACCGTGCGTCCACTCCTCACTGAGATAGGTCAAAGTGCCGTCTTCGCCAATGGCAAACACCGCGATACTGTCATGCAAGCGGTTGCCTGCATAGACGAAGCGACCGTCGGCCGATACGAGGATCTCAGAACAAAAGTTGCTCCCCGCAAAGTCTGGAGGCAGGCTGGAGATGGTTTGACGTGGGCTAAGCCTGCCCAACTCTATGTCATAGTCGAAGAGCACGACGGTCGAGCCCTCCTCCTGGATGGAATACAACCACCGCCCGTGTGGATGAAAGGCAATGCGCCGGGGCCCATCTCCGGGGGGCAAGGAGACATGGGCAGGATCGTTTGCCGCCAACTGACCTTTCTCCGCATCAAACTTCCACACCAGAATTTGATCGAGGCCCAAATCGACATGCAAGATGTGGCGGCCCGAAGGATCGGACTCGATCATGTGGCAGTGCGGCTGGTCATGCCCACTGAAAGCAAAACTTCCCGGAGGAGCGTTCGTCGCCCGAGGTGGCCCCACGGTGCCCGAATCCTTCTTGATGTCTGACGCAGAGCCAAGACGTCCATCCGGCAGCACTGGCAGCACCGCGACCGAACCTCCAAAATAGTTGGCGACAAAAAGGAACTTGCCAGAGGGATGCAGACTGACGTGAGTCGGCCCTTTGCCCCCTGAGCCCACGCTGTTGAGCAAGGACAGTTTGCCATCCACTGGGTCAACGGCAAAGGAGCTGACCGTCCCCTCTTCATGCTCCCCCACCCGTTCCGTCTCGTTTGCGGAGTACAAACGCGTCCGGGCGGTATTGAGCACCACACATGAGGGGCTGGTGCCCATCTCGCAGATCCCACTGGGCGTCAGCGCCCCTGTCGCGCGGTTTACCTCGAAGAGATGAATACCACGCCCATTTCCCGGTGGCAAATCCACCTGCGTGGCCTTCATGTTCTGCAGGGGCGAGCTGAAAGTCCCCACATACGCGATCAGTTTTCCTTTGGGAATTCCATTCTGTCCTGGAAGAAGGGACGACACTGCCCACGCGCCAGTGCAGGAAAATGTAGACTTCAGAAACTGCCGTCTAGAAGGATAGGAAACGCTCATGGAAATACCTGGAACTCAAACTTCACACGCCCTCCCACTCATACATCCGCTCTCCCTCCACACCAAGGACCGATGACAAGAATACCGGAGTGCGTTCGATTTGGTGCAAATCCAGCACTCAAAACTTTGTGGCATCCCCGGAACTCAACACCTCAGCAAGTTTGATGAAATCACCTTCATCACTGGGCCTGCCTCCCCCTGCCACATCCGGGTGATGCCACGCATCCAGTTTGAGCAGCAGCTTCATGTCCGACGTGAGGTTGACCACCAACTCCTCCGGCTGGCAAAGCACCAACTCCCGGTGCCCCCTTGCAAGATAGTCGCACAAGGCAGACACGGAAAGACGCTCCGAAGCATCGAATCCGGAAAAATCGACACCAGAGTTGGGCGCCCGTCGGTCGGCATCGTTGGGAACGGGTATAAATTCATTTCGGACGACCACTTCCTCCGCCCCCTCGGCCACGAACTCACCTTCCTGCCATCCTCCATCTTCAACAGGATAGACATATCGCAATTCGTCGCAGGGATGCTGCTTGCGATGCTGTTCCCACATGTAGTGGTTGATGAAGTTCTCAGGCCCAGGACGGTTGACCAGATGACTGCCAAAAGAATACACCGCGGTATGGGGAATCCCGATTTGCCGGGTGTAGCCAAAGGCCTCAACTACCATGGCCCAAGCTGTGGAAGATCGGAAGAGGAACAAGCGGGAGGC
>JBGGMQ010001137.1:0-2630 GCA_041287975.1 Verrucomicrobium sp.
GGGACTCCGGGGGGCCATCCGTTTCTTGATGAACTCGGCCAGACTCCCGAAGCGAACCACCAGCTTGGGAGGCTTCCCCCCGTCGTCGAACCACGTCTTGGCGCGGCCCCGGCCACCGAGTCCATCAATCAAGGCCCGCCCGAACTGCTCATTCACAGTGGCGACCTCCCCCACGGCCGTGGAAAAAAGCAGGCTCTCTTTCGGCTCTTCCTTCTGCGAGCGGGGCAGGTTGATTATCAAATCGCTGGCCTCGAACTGTTCGCCACGTCCCACCCTGCAGGCATCGATGAAATAATAATGTTCTCCCGGCCCCATTTTTGTGCGCAAGTGCCTCACGATCGGCTCCAGCTTCAGGGCGCTTTCTGCGGTGACGACGCTGTCTTTGTAGTCCGAAGCGAGCAGCACGTTGGCAATCACTTCATCGGCGAATGCAAGCTGGGCATAGCCGTGGCCGCTGAAGGCGACGTAAAGTTCCTCGGTGTTGTCGCGCCCCTCCTGAATCAATTTTAGGAGGGCGAGTTTGATGCCTTCACGAGTCGCGGGGTAGGTGGTTTCCCCGTCCACGCCCGGCTCGCTGCAGAAGAGTAGATTCTCCGGCTTCACCTTCTTCTTCTCCAGAAGCCAGCGCCGGAAATTCCGGGGGGCCTGGAGCGTTTCGTCCAGCGTGCCTGCCATCTGGTCGGCCAGGGAAGGATACTTGCCGATAGCGATGATAAGGGCGCGTGTGGGCATGGTGAGAAAGAGAAGGGGACATGAAGCTCAGACCAACGTAGCGATTTCCTGGGCGCGCACCGCCTCGTTCTTGTAGATAAATGCGCCACTGCTATGGATGCCGACAACGCCATGGCTTTCCAGCGACAGGACGGGAGATCCTGAGTTGCCGCCCAGTGTGGAGCAATCGTGATAGATCAGCGCCTGTTTGTTGGTCCGGATCACCTCGCCCATGGCGGCGCGCTTCACGCCATACTTGCCTCCGAATATTCCGTCCGTGAAGAGCGGATTATGTCCGTTGGGCTTCGCTGGATAACCCACCACCGTCACGGGATGTCCGGGCTCCATTGCGGTCTTCACATCCAGGCCGAGGATGGGGCGGCCTCGGTGCTTCTCCACCTCAAGCAGGACGATGTCCTGGGTAGGGTGCTTGGCCACTACCCCGAGGACTCGGGCAATCGTGTCAGCGGGATCAGGCGTGGTGTACTCCATATTGAAGTATACCTTGATCCCCGCATCCGCGGGGATCAACCCAGTGCCGCCGGAGAGGATTTGCAGCACGTGGTTGTTCGTCGCCAGCACGCCCTCCTGCACCAGAAAGCCCGTGCCTGCGTGGCCGATCGAAGGGTGCGGATGGTCGATGCGGCCCACGGCGCGCGTGAGGGCGGCAGCATTGTCCCGGAACCTCTGCCAGCGCTCCTTGATCTCGGCGGTATGCAGAATTTCACCCGGGATATCGATAGTGTCGGGCACGCCGTTCGTCAGCAGTGGCGCGGGCCGCATGACGCGAATCACGTACTCCAGGGCGATGAGCTCATTCGCGGATGGAACTGCGCCGATCTTCAACTTCTTCATCGCCGTGGCCGCCGCCTCCTGGCTATTGGGAATATTCCACGGGCCCACAATGGCACGGGTTTTCGGAATTGCTTCAGCAGGCGTTCGATGTCCGAACGCCGCCTCAGCCCGCCGCAGCATGTCTTCCAGATCTTCGTCCATATCAGGCCAGGTTTCGTGTATGGATCACGGTTCCGTCTGGAGTGTAGATCTCTTCGATGAGATCCGCTCCTTTGAAATTGAGGACGGCATAACCGTGCGGAGAGAACTCACGCTCCTCACCCTTGATGTAGAGGTTCTCTCCGTCTAAAACCAGACCTCCGGGACACACTTGCCGACCATCCTCCATCAGCGGGTCGAAACTGCGCCATTGCATCTCACCGGATGGTGTCTGATGCCTTTGCGCCACGCTCAACTGAGTCACCTTCTTCGACCGGGTATCCGGCATGCCGCCGTGGCCGATGCAACTCGCTTTCAGCCCGCCGAAATCAGGATGGGAGGCATACATCACACAACGATGCTCATGTCCCCAAATCCAGGCATCGACGCGTCCATTGCTCAGCAGATTTGCCAGTCGGGAGGCCAGCTTGTCTCCCTGACTCTCAAACTGGGAATAGAGCTGGTGGTGGGACATGAAGAGCACTTTCTTCTTTTTCGCCTGCGGGTGATCCAGGACATCTTCGATCCACTTCACCTGCTCCTCATCAATGTCGTGATCTTGCAGTGCCGAATCCAAGCCATAGGCGGTATCCAGACCCACCAGCACCCAGTGGTCGTTGGCCATCGCGAAATAGCTGGAGGACTGGCGGAAGGCGGGCAGCGTAAGACCGAAGTAAGCATCGCCCCCGGAGTACATTTCATGGTTGGAATTGAGCGCGCGATGGATCAGGTTTTTATCCTTTCGCGCCGGCCAGGCGTTGAGAAATCGCTCGCTGACCTCCTTGGAAGTGCCGGAGTAGTAGACGTCCCCGAGATGCAGGAGCATGGTGAATTCCTGGGCATCCCTCTCGATGCTCTCCCGGCATTTTGGAGCGCCATAGAGATTGGTGCCCCAGTCCCCGAGCACCGCCGCCCTCCCGTGATTC
>JBGGMQ010001138.1:0-2693 GCA_041287975.1 Verrucomicrobium sp.
AACCCACCATGCTTGGGCAGGTGAATCTCGCAGTACAATTCACATGGCCAGTAGGTGGTGCCGCTGTTGATCACCGGGGTATCTCCCACCCAGGCGGACACTTCCGTGATGAACAGGCTGCGGGTGCTGCCTTTGTAGATATTGGCCACATTGTTGCCCACATTGATGACATCCGGCACATGCGCGTTGGTGACAAAGGCACCCCGTGCGCCATAGGTACCTGCCAGGTCGATGATGCCCCTCATGGGCTCCACCAGTTGCAGGGAGGATTCTGCACTGCGCACGTATTCCACGATGTTGAGCGCAAGCTGCGCCAGCCGCAGTTCATTCGCTGCAGGATAGTATTTGGATTGAAGACTGCTTCGCGCTCCGGAAGATGGGTCTTTGGTCATGGGCCAGTCCGTGCGCTGGAGATAAGTGATGAGCTTGCGGATGGTTTTGTCCAGCTTGGCCCGGTCAATATTCTCCTTCGAGGCCTGGCCTGGGTCGCTGTTGGACACTTTGAGTATGTCCAGAAAATAAGGCACTCCATTCCCATCCTTCATGAGGGTGCCGTCAGGATTGCGGGGTGCGTATTTCTCCTGCGTGGTGAGGACGAAGCGCGGCTCATTGAAGAACGTCGTGTCGGGATCGTGATTGTAGTGCGTGAGCTGAAATTTCGCGCTGGAAAGAGCCTTCGCAAAGCCGCCAGGGGAATCCGTCAGGTGATCCAGGCGACGCATCTCCGAGAGATCATTGAAGAAGCGCCCGGCACTGCTGGTCAGGTCGGTGTAGCGATGATTGGGAGTGATGGAGGCATGCAGGAAATCAGCCTTCAGCCGCGCGTTTTCAAATGTGAGTGTCGGATCGGCAGCGGTGAAGAGGCTGCCTAAGTTGACTCCGCTAGGATGCGTGGGCAGGAAGGTGTTGTAGTTCGCCGCAGAAGCGCTGTCTCCGGGCACGTTGCGCTTCCAGGCGGTATTGATGTTGATCTTGCTGGATTCATCGTCGGCCCAGTAAGCGAATCGCCCGGTGATGGGGTTGGCTGCGTCCGTCAGATTTGGTTCCTCCGCATAGTCAAAGGACCCATCTTCGCGGACATATACCCAACGGACTGGCAAAGCCATCGGTGTGGAGCCTGCAGCGGTCTCGTCCGTGATAAGATGGCTGCCATCGTCATTGAGTGTGGCCACATTCAGGTTGGCCGGACGCAGAACGGCTTTGACGTCGGAAGTCGCATCCAGCAGCCGAGCGGAAGGCATGCCAGAATGCAGGTCGGTCTGGTTGACGAGTTTTGTGGGCTCGCCGGGCTCCGCCGTGATCAGCGCGCCCGGGCGACTGGCCCAAGTAAGCGCGGGATCCGCAGTCAGATTGCGCAACGTGGAAGTGACGATGTCCGTGCCCATCTGCGTGTAGAGCAAGGCCCGGCCGCGATCCTGGTGGGAACCGGACGACGCGGTTTCATTCCGCACAAGATTGGCAAAACCCAGCACCATGACCGTGATCAAGGCCAGGATGATGATGGTCATGATGAGGGCCGCTCCATCACGACGTGCCAACAGAGGAAAGTGCGGTGCAGACTTCATGGGGAATTCTCCAAGTAGACTTGGATCTGATACGGAACCGCACTGCGCAGCACAGGGAGCAGATCTTTCCTTGCCGCGGCCTGTGTCTTCAATGCCTCGATAAAAGCGGCGGCATTCAGCGTGCCCGGACTCTTCACCACGTCCATGATGGCCGCCTTGGTACTTGCATCGAACCGATCCGTCGTGCGGGAGTCGACGGTGACGATGGAGATTTCCACGTAGAAGGGCAACACCGGTGCTTCATAGGCAGTGGTGACGTCGTCCACCGTGCTGCTGTAAGGCGCTCTGGAATCATAGAGTCCGGCGCCGCCGTTCTGCACGATGGGCTGGCCGTTCCGGTCCAGACACCGGACCCAGAACCCCATCACATCCTCTGCGAAGAGGCCCACCCATCCGTTTTGCACGGCTGGCGTCGCAGCATTGGTGATGCCCTCATTCATCCAGGAGCCGATCTTGTTCGCATCATAGATCAGATAATCGCTGCTGCCTGGATTGATAAACATGCGGCACAACATCGGCTTGTTGCCATCCCAATGCACGAAGTAGCCCACCTGGGCCAGAGCACCCTGGCTGGTGTCTGTGGCCACAGGTGCCTGCCAGAACAATGCATGAGGATTTTTCAGATCCGTGCTTAGCGAGGTGGGATTCAGGACAAACTGCAAGTCCGCCTTGTCACTGAGCACGGCACGATGCACAGGAAGCGCCGCAGAGCGAAGTTCCCGGCCGATGAAGTCCACAATGGCCCGGCCATGTTGCCGCCGTTCCGCCCGGGCGTGACCGGTACTCCAGGTGTCAGCCACCGCGCTGGCGACCTGCACCAGGGAAACGAGCAACAACCCTAGCACCGCGGCAGCCACCATGATTTCCACCAGGGTGAAGCCATCTTCGCCTACAGAGGTGCGAGGACTTACCGTCCGTAAGTTGGATGTGTTCTTCTGTTCAATCATTGGCCAGTGTGGCGTGGAAAATACGGACATCCCCTCCCAGCGTGCCGGCTGGCCAGTGAAACTTCATTTGCACAGTATGACAGTGAATCCCTGGCGTCGGAGGACGCGCCCCGCCCGGCCTGGCCGCTTCCACAGGCAGAGCTTTATAGGTGATCTCGCACTCGTACACCGCATCCCGGGG
>JBGGMQ010001139.1:0-5351 GCA_041287975.1 Verrucomicrobium sp.
GATCACGGTTGGGGCGGGCACCAAATCGTATTCGGCGGGCCAGTGGAGGGAGGCAAAGTGTATGGCACCTTCCCCAGCCTCAAGCTCGGGCAGGACCAGGACGCGGGAACCAGCAATCGTGGTCGCTGGATCCCCACGACCGCCGTCGACCAGTATGCGGCGGTTGCCGCCAACTGGCTGGGGGTGGGTTCCGGTGAACTCGGTACCATCTTCCCCAATCTCGGGCGCTTTGCAGACCACTTCGGTGCGACGGCCAATCTTGGTTTTGTATGAGTTCTCCCCCTCTATCTGCATCGCCATGGTCCGGGTTGTTCCGGGAAAGAAGCCATCAGGTGTTTGTGATCATCTTCACCGGAATGGTGACGACGGCCATGCTGTTGCTCTGGATTGCCACCCGCTCTCCATGGGCGGGGGGGGCGGAGGTAAGGGCGCCAGTGGTGCCGACGGCACCGGTGCCCGTGCCTCCTCCGAGTGTCTTGCGCCCGCCCCAAAAGCTCCAACAAGGAGAGGGGCGGGTGCTGGCCACTCGAGTGGATGGCATCAGCGTGGTGCCGGAACTCGCCGAACAGGCGTATGAGCTCAATGCCGCAGATTCAACCATCGAGCGGGACTTCGAGGTGTTGGACACGCTGGTGGAGTTCTACCGCCACTTTCACCATGGCGAGAATCCCACGGGCGGTGAGAATGATGAGATTGTGGCCCAGTTGACGGGGCACAATCCATCCAAACTGGCCGTGTTGCCACCGGAGCATCCGGCGATCAATGCGCGCGGAGAGCTGGTTGACCGGTGGGGCACGCCCTTCCACTTCCATCCCGTGAACTACGAGGTGCTGGAGTTGATGTCGGCGGGGCCTGACGGGAAGTTGTGGACGGGGGATGATGTGAGGTATGAGCCGAGCTGGTGAGACGCTGCGCTGGTTGAGACGCGCCCCCGGTGGGGGCTGCTGGTTGAGGGGGCCGCAAGCGGCCTGTTGAGGGGCTTCGCTGTTGAGGGGCTTCGCGGGTTGAGACGGACTTCGTCCTGTTGCGGGGAGGGCAGGGTCTTGAATTTTGTCCAAAATGGGGGAATGGGCACTTTCAGCAGGCAGGCTTGTTTTGCCTGGGTGCCCTTACTTCTCTTGAGATGAAAGTTTCCCTTCTTCTGCTGGCTGCTGCCTTGCTAGGCTGCGCTCCGATTTTGCGTGCTGCGGATGCTCCGTATGACATTGTGATCTATGGAGGGACCAGTGCGGGGGTGATTGCGGCGGTGCAGGCGTCCAAGATGGGCAAGACTGTGGCGCTGGTTGAGCCAAGCCAGCATATCGGGGGGATGAGTGTGGAGGGGCTGGGAGGTTCAGACATCGACAATCACCCTTTTCAAAACAGTCCGGCGGTGGGGGGGCTCACGCTGCAGTTCTACCGCAAGGTGGCGAGGCGTTATGGCAAATTGCCTGAGTTCGATGAAATGCTGAAGACGCGGGCGAAAAAGTCCGGGCTGTGGCGGTTTGAGTCCCATGTGGCGGAGGAGGTGTTCGACACGTGGCTCAAGGAGCAGCCCAAGGTGAAGATTTTCCGCGGGACGCGGATGCCGGACACAGGTGGAGTGGTGAAGGAAGGGACGCGTCTGACGGCTTTGAAAACCGTCGATGGTGGGACCATCGCGGGACGCATGTTCATCGATGCCACCTATGAAGGTGACCTGCTGGCCGCGGCGGGAGTGAGCACTACCGTGGGCCGCGAGGCCAATGCGCTGTACGGGGAAACGCTCAATGGGATCCGCACGGATACGAACTTCAATCAATTCAAAGTTCGGGTCGATCCCTACAAGACACCGGGAGACCCCGCCAGTGGAGTTATTGCCTGTATTCAGGACCAGCCGCTGGGCGAGCATGGGGCAGGGGACGACAGCATCCAAGCCTACTGCTACCGGCTGTGTTTTACCCAGAACCCCGCGAACCGCATTCCCTTTGCCAAACCCGAAGGGTTCAACCCGGAGGAGTACGAGATTTACCGCCGCTTTGTGAAAGCCGGGGGCAAGCTCTGGAAACCGGGCGCGGGCATCCCCAATGGCAAGACGGACCTGGGCTCCTGGCATGATCTTTCCGGAAACATGATGGGCTGGCACCATGGCTGGCCCGCGGCCGGATACGAGGCGAGACAGCAGATGCTGAAACACAGCCTGACCTTCGTTCAAGGGCTGTGCTGGTTTCTGGCCAACGATCCCGAGATGCCTGAAGACATCCGCAAAGCATGGTCCCAGTGGGGCGTATGCAAAGACGAGTTCCAGGACAACGGGGGCTGGCCGCGCATGTTTTATGTGCGCAATGGTCGGCGCATGATCAGTGATTTTGTCCTGACGGAAGCGCATGGCCGCAAGGAAAACCAAGCTCCGGTGGAAGACTCCATCGGCCTGGTGTGGTGGCCGTTTGACCTGCACAATGCGCGACGCATCATCCGCGATGGTGCGGCCTGGAATGAGGGGGCCGTTTTCGGTGGGGACAAGTGGGCCCCGTTTGGCATTGCCTACCGTTCGCTGGTGCCCAAGGCATCCGAGTGCACGAATCTTCTTACTCCCACCTGCCCGTCCTCCAGCTATGTGGCCTATGGCGCTATCCGCCTCGAGTGGACGTTCATGATTGCGGGGCAGTCTGCAGCGACAGCAGCGGCTCTTGCTTTGGACAAGAAAGTGGACGTGCAAAAGCTGGACTACAGTCTCCTGAGGGAACGGTTGCTGAAAGACGCCCAGGTGCTTTCTGTGCCCGTATCGTCTTCGAACCCATGAGTGAGACTGAATACCGAGGCAACATCGATCGATTCACCGGCTTTGCCGATCTCTACGACAAGTTTCGTCCGCGGCCACCGGAATCCTTGGCCGGGTTGTTGTGCCACATGATCAAGTCGGATCGCCCTGCACGCGTGGTGGACTTGGGTTGTGGCACAGGACTTTCCACGCGGTATTGGGCGGACAGGGCAGATCGCGTGCTGGGAGTGGAGCCCACGGACTCCATGCGGGAGGAGGCGCAGCGGCAACCACGCCCGAATGTGTCGTTTCTCCCGGGATTCTCCCACGCCACGGGACTGCCCGACGCCAGTGCAGATCTGGTGACGTGTTCCCAGGCGCTGCATTGGATGGACCCTGAGGGCACATTTAGAGAAGCCGCCCGCATCCTCCGGCCTGGGGGTGTCTTCGCCGCCTATGACTATGACTGGCCACCCGCCACGGGGGTGTGGGAGGCAGACCAGCAGTATGATCTGTGCATGGCCACAGCCCGAAAACTGGAGACAGACCTAGGGATCGTCCAGGAACTGCGCCAGTGGGACAAGGGCGGGCACCTTGAGCGGATGGGAGAGTCAGGAGCCTTCCGGTATGTCCGGGAGGTGGTGATGCATCACGAGGATGCTGGCAACGCTGAGCGTCTGGTCGGCTTGGCCCTCAGCCAGGGGCATGTGCAGACGCTTTTGAAACGCGGCCTGACAGAGACGGATACAGGTATTACCGCCCTCAGGCAGGCTGGTGACCAGTGGCTGGGAGATGAAAGCCGCCCCTGGTGGTGGAGCAGCCGGATCCGGCTGGGGGTGGTGTAGTGCTGCAGCGGCTGGATCAGGCCTTTTGCAAGTTCAGGTTGGCTCCTTTGTCTGCGTGCGCCCGCTCGTGGAGCTGGTGCATCGGCACATCTGGAAACTCAGCTACAAGGGCAAGCATCGTCTTGTACGTCTCAAGAAGAGCACGCATACCCTCGCTCTCGTAGAGATTCGCATCGAAATTGCAATTGCAATCCTGGCTCTCAGTCCAGCGGTGGAAAAGCAAGCTCATGCCCCAGGGCATGCGGTGAGATCTTCCCTTTACCGGCATTATTTGAAGCCCAGCCACGGACATGGGCGGAAGCCTGCCCGAGATACTGAAGATGACACGAACCTCTGGAGGCTCGACACCCCCCTGGCGAAGCTCCTGACAGAGCACTTCGTAAGGCAGGTCCGCACGTCCGTGGACCTCGGTCACCAGGGTGCGAACTCTGCCCAACCAGGACCGGAAGGTCATGGTTCGGTCATAGTTGAACCGCAGCGTGACGAGGTTTGCAAAGAAGCCGAAAATGTCCTGCAACTCCACCCGGTCTCTGTTGGTGGCATAGCTGCCGATCACGAAATCTGTCTGACCGGTGAGACTGCCAATGGTGGCGGCGAAACCCGCCAGCCTGGTCATGTAGTAAGTCGCCCGTTCGACCCGACCCAGACGGTCCAGGGCCAGCGATGTCCTGGCAGGGATGCCCCAGGTGAGGTTGCCATCCTCCGGAGTTGCATCTGAGATGGGTGTATCCCGACGAAACGGGAGCGCTACCGGCTGAGCTCCCCCAGAGAGCTGGTCTTTCCACCAGGCCAGTTGTTTCTGGAACTGCCCGCCATCCCTGGCCATGAAGGTTCTCTGCCAGGCCGCAAAATCACTGTACTGCAGGCGAAGGGGCTTCAGTGACGGCTCCCGCCTTTCCATGGCCGCAGCATAGCACTCTGCAAGGTCTTTGAAGAAAACCTTCCATGACCAGCCGTCTGAAATGAGGTGACTGTGGATTCTGACGAGGCGGTAGTTCTCCGGACCAAGTTTGAAGAGTTCCATGCGCACCAGCGGACCGTGCTCAAAGTCAAAAGGGACAGCGACAAGCGCATGCCGTGTTGCCTGAATTGCAGCCTCCGCATCAGGGTCATCGGAAAGATCGTGCAAGGGGATCTCCACGGGGCAGAATTCCCGAATCGTCCGCTGTGCTCCAGCATCAGTCTGGGTATAGGCAGTGCTGAACACCTCGTGGCGTTGCAGCACCGTGTTAATGCATTCGCGAAACAAAAGCACGTTCAGTGCGCCTTTGATTTCATGATAGGCCCCCATGTTGTAGGCTTGCTGGATCTTGGGATCCTTAAACATGGCCCAAAGCCGCTCCTCCAGGTACGACAGAGGCCCCGTGAGGCTTTCCCATTTGGGAATGGTGGCGGGTTTTCCCGTCCCAAGCGCAAGCATCTTCTCAAGGCTGTCCTGAACAAAGGATCCCATGCCAGCCACGGTTGAGTGTGTGTTGAAGGACTCCATGTCAACCGTGACGCCGAGACTGTCGTTGATGCGGGCTGATACAACTGCCGCGAGCAATGAATCGCCCCCAAGGTCAAAGAAGTCATCATCCCTGCCAACCATTTCCAGGTTGAAGGCTTCTGCCCATATGCCAGCCAGGACATCCTCCACCTCATTGACGGGCTCTCCCCCCATCCCGGTCAATCTCGCATTTTCCGTGAGAGCCACCAACGCTGCCCGGTTGGGTTTTCCGTGGGGTGTGAGAGGAATCTCATCCAGCAAAAAGATCTCTGAGGGGACCATATATGTGGGGAGTCTC
>JBGGMQ010001140.1:0-2954 GCA_041287975.1 Verrucomicrobium sp.
AACTAAAATAAAATGGCCGCTGGGCGGCTTTGGCTTCGGCAATCCACGGGTCCAGCTGGGAGGGTGCTTCCAGGATGTGGATATTCCGATCGTAGATGTCGACATCGGAATAGGCTGCGACGTGAAAGGCCCCTTGGGGAACGGCTTGGGCTACCCCCCGAAGATTTTCTTTGCCCTGAGTGGCGAGACGAAGGTCCAAGCCAAACCAGCAGAGGAGGACCACGGCTGCCCCCACTCCCAAACCGATGTTCAGCCAGCGCTGTGACGAAGCGGCAGCACCGACAGCGAGGACCATGAGCCACCCTGGCAGGGAATGAACCAAGTACCAGAGATGGATGTAGTTGCCAGAATTCCCCATAAGGTACCAAGAGAGGCAGACTGCCAGAGGACTCGCAAATAATATTACCCGGGCGAATCCATGGCGACAGGAAAGCGAATATCCTCCTGCAGCGACAATGACGAAATATGCGGCGACAACCAACCAGAGGAAAGGCCATGCCGAGAGAAAGCGGGCAATGGCGAGGTTGAGTGGATTGGCGGCATCGCCGTCGTTCCAACGGATTCCAGCGGCGAAATTGCCCAGCACATCTGCCCACCACCCCGCGCCCATGTGCCCATGAATGCTGGTATTGGATTTAAGGGCACCCAGCAATTGCGGGAGCATGGGAAGCATCAAGGGAATTGTCAGCATGGCACCCAGAGTCATGCCGACCAGAGGGCGGACGGCTTGTGACCAGCGCTCGCCTCTTTTTAGATTGGACCAAGTCCATCCTGCCAGGAGCGCACCGTTGAAGGCGACGAAGTAATAGAGGGAACCGGAGAAGCTCCAGATGCTGAAGAACTGGGCTACGCCCATGAGCAGCCACCACCGCCACTTATTTTCCTGCCAAGCCCGCAGTGTGAAGTAGAGAACTGCTGAAACGCCCAAAACCAGAAAGCCATAGCCACGCGCCTCCGATGAGTAGCGCACGTGCCATGGATGAAGTGAAGCAAAGAGGAGGAACCACCAGCAGGCGGTCGAATCTGGCATCAGGCGACGCATGAACATCCACAGAAGGAGGAGGCTGGCCATGCCTGCGATCCAGGCAGGCAGACGCAGGCCAGTCTCCAGAACACTGCCTTGCGGAGCCCCAGTCCATTTCGAAGCGGCTGTGTAGCCAAGACGGGCCATCGCGGAGAATGGCGTGGAGTTGTTCCCCACCTTGTTCAGCCAAAGGGTCTCCACCCAACTCGGCTCCCGCCAACGTTGGGTGCCGTCGGGTCGATCCTGAAAGTACCCCGCAAAATAGCGGCGGAAATTATGGGCCTCGTCATTGTAAAGGCTGAGGTCGAGCCGCGCCCAGCGAAGGCCGCCAGCGAGGCCCAGAATGAGGAGAAGCCAGAGCCACTGTCTGCCCATGAGTTTCGAGGGAGATGGGGCATCGTTCGTCGGTCGGCTTTTCCCCCACCACCCGGCCGTGAGAGCCAAACCCGTAGCGAGGACCGCATTCACGACGAAACCCCAGTAGAAGCCCCAATGCACATTGGCCAGGACAAGGTCCTGACTTTTGACCTTCTCCATCCCTTCCAGAGCTCGCAATGCATTGCGCCAACCAGACCCCGTGAAGAGGACGAGCACGGCGAAGACCACGGCCAGAATGCCGAAGACCGCCATGAAACGGAGGTGCATGGGGAATCCCCAGGGTTGCTTTAAAAGTCGCTCGCTTTCTCCGTCTCCGGCCTGCATCATCCGGCGACCTTAGCTGGCGATTCTGAGTTCATCATTCAAATTTGTGCCACCATTTGCCATGTCCGACATCGTCCCCGATTCCGCACTCTCCTCCCCCACCCCTCCGCCACGGACACGTATCAGTATTCCTGAATATGCGATGGCCTTGGCTCATGTGGCGAGTTTGAGATCGGAGGACCCTTACCGGAAAGTGGGAGCAGTCGCGTTTGATTTTGACAACCGGGTGATCGGCACGGCCTACAACGGCCTGGCTCCGGGTTTCAACGTAGACCATGAATTTTGGCTCGACCGGGACATCCGCCGCAAATTCATGCTCCACGCTGAAGTGAATCTATGCGCCCTCTTCACGCGAGGGACGGTGAAACTGGTCGCCTGCACGACCAAGCCCTGTACAAGCTGTGCGCAGATGCTGGCAGCATATGGGGTGAAGGAAATCTACTACCGCGACGATTATCCCGAGTCCGAGGCTGATGCCATCTGCCGCCTCTATGGCATCCAGTTGGTCAGTCTCACGGACTATCCGGTGATTAGCTCGCCAGTGGATCCACCCAAGGCCTGACGTTTCAGACCCGCCACGCAAAAGTCTTCACCTCGCCATGTTGAGGATGCGCGGTGTTCAGGCATCGCAACTCCAGTTGAAAGGCTTGAGGCTGGAGGGTGGCCAGAACCCAACCGTTGGGGAACTCTGGCTTGAACACGTAGGCGGTGGGAGGCAGGTTGATGAGATGCAGTCCGCTCTCATCCTGTGACTGCTCCCAGCGATGAGTATGGCCGTAGAGGCAAGCTTTCACGTGGCGGCGAGGGCGAAGAACCTCCATCAAAGCTCGCGAATCCTGGAGAGCGGTCTTGTTTTCCCCCAGCACAATGTTGTGGTGCACAACGACGATGGCAGGTTTGCCCACGCGGGCATCAAGCTCTTTCTCAAGCCACGCGAGTTGCGCCTCACCCAGGGCACCCGGTGTGGCATTCGTCTGACCGAGGCTGTCCAGCAGGAACCAGTTGGCCAGCGGAGTTTCCTGCACCGTCACGTAGCGACTCTGCACCGCCTCCGAAGTCTTACGGCTGAGGACCTCACCCAGTGTCGTACGGTCATCGTGATTTCCCATGAGAAGGTGTACTGGCAGTTGTGCAGCACTGAGAGGATCCAGCAGTGTCTTCAGCGATTCATAGTCTGCCTTAAGCCCACTGAGATGAGCGCAATCGCCACTGAGGATCACACCAGCAG
>JBGGMQ010001141.1:0-3863 GCA_041287975.1 Verrucomicrobium sp.
GCGGGCGGGTCGTGTGGTGGGGTTCGGCAGTGGCGGTGCGGTGCAGATGTACGATCGCACTGCGCTGCTCTCGCTGTTGTCGTTGCAAGGCGGGTTGCAGGGGGCGCCCACCGCTTTCTGGTCGGATGATGGCGAGCGTGCCGCGAAGCTGCCGGAGTTCACCGGACAGGTGGGGGTGCAGTTGGACGATCTCTCGCTCTGGGTGGCCACAGCCATGACGGTGGGTAGCTGGAGCCCGCAAGTGCTGGATGAAGACGACCTCGCCAGCAACAGCGACCGCCAGGCACCGTCGCAGCAGAGTGTGAAGGCCTATGTTGATGACGGGGATGCCCAGGCGGAGCTGGCTGCCAGCGACTATGCGGATCAACAGATCAAGAGCTACCTGCCCCCAGGCGTGGTCATGCCTTATGCCGGTGCCACTGCGCCTACGGGTTGGCTTTTGTGCTTCGGCCAGGAAGTCAGTCGCACGACGTACGCCGATCTGTTCGGCGTGCTCAGTACGACTTATGGCACCGGTAACGGGACCACCACCTTCAACCTTCCAGATCTGCGAGGACGTGTGGTTGCAGGCAAGGACAACATGGGCGGTGCTGCCGCCAACCGCCTGACCAACAGCGGAACCGGCAACCCAGGGATCAATGGGAGTGTCCTAGGAGCAGCTGGCGGGAGTGACCGGCATACGCTGACGGTGGGGCAGATGCCTAGTCATACGCATCTGTCTTATGGTCCAGGAGGTGCATATGGCGCAGGCCCATATTCTGCGCGCGACGTCCCGACCCAAACGGGAAGCGCTGGTAGTAGCGAGGCGCATCCCATTATTCAGCCATCCATTGTGCTAAGCTATATCATACGTTCTTAGTCTCTGGTCTGGTGTCTCCCGGGAACCGGGCCCGACATTTCATTTGCATTAACTAGGAAATAACATACATTTTGCCATGCCGGTACAGTCTGAAACATCGAGGGTGCAGTATGCCGGGAATGGGTCGAAAGTGACCCCTTACCCGGTGCCGTTTTACTTCCTGGCGAATGCCGACGTGCGGGTGTCGCTGACGACGGCGGCGGGGGTGGAGTCGATGCTGGCGGAGACGAGCCAGTATGTGCTTGCCGGGGCGGGCAGCCCCGGGGGAGGGAGTTTGCGGACGCAGGTGGCCTATGGGCCGGGAGACCGGTTGACGATCTACCGGGAGCCGCAGGAGATCCAGCAGGTGGAGTTTCAAGGGACGGGAGCGCTGCCCGCTGACAGCCTGACGCTGGGGCTGGACAAACTGACGATGCTGGTGCAATCGCTGGGGCGCAAGATGCGCCGTACTCTGCGGTTCACGGATGTAACGGAGGAAGTGGACGCGCTGACGGCAGAGAGTCGGGCAGGGAAGTTGGTGGGGTTCAGTTCCATGGGGGCTGCGCGGCTGTACGACAGCACCGCGCTGCTCTCTCTGTTGTCCTTGCAGGGGAGCCTGCAGGGGGCGCCCACGGCGATCTGGACTGATGCCGGCGGGCGGGCAGAGAAGGTGCCGGACTTCATCGGGCAACTGGGACTGCAACTGGATACGCGAAAGCTTTATGCCTCTGACACGATGACTGCGGGTGCCTGGGTGGAGGCGCGAGCGCGCGCGACAACGGCAGATGTCGATGATCTCGCGATCGCCACTGACAAGCTGGCAGACGGGGCAGTGACGTTTGAAAAACTGCAGCCGCTGAGTACGGGGAAAAGGATCGTGGGGCGGGCGGCCAGCGATGGCGGAGGAGCAGGTGAATTGTCTCTCTCCGAGCTGCTGGACTTCGTGGGCAGCTCGGCACAGGGGGACCTGCTGTACCGGGGCGCGTCGACATGGTCACGACTGCCGGCGGGGACGGCGGGCCAGGTGCTCCGAAGCGGAGGAGCGGGGGCGGCCCCGTCTTGGGGCAACGGCAAAGTGGTCAACGTCTGGCGGGCGAGCGTCACGAGCACGTTTGTCACCTCGGTTGCGATTCCGGTCGACAATACGATCCCTCAAATCACCGAGGGGGTGGAGGTTCTGACGATCAACATCACTCCCAGCGCCACCAGCAATTTTTTGCTGTTCTTCTTCTCAGGCTACGCCGCCGGCAGTGTTGCGAATTCAGTGTCCGTGGCTGTCTTTAGAGACGCGGTGGCGAGTGCTGTGTATGCAAAAGCCGCCCCCACGATCCCCAGTGCGGGACACCGGCAGAGCCTGGATTTTCACTTCAGTGTCCCGGTGCCCAGCACGGCTTCGCAGACATGGCGGGTGCGGGCGGGTCCGGAGACAGCGGTGACGTTCTACATCAACCAGAACACTGTGGGCCTTCTCTTCGACACCACAGACCAGCTGACCTTGACCGTGATGGAGGTGCAACCATGATCTCAGAACTGCTCACTTACGGATGGCCGGGCCAGCAATGGTGCCTGCGGGACGGCGACTACAACACTCTGGACTGGCGGGAGGTGAATACCCGCCCCAAGCCTGCGCTCGAGGAAATACTTGCTCTAGGAACGGCTTATGTTGCAGCGAAGGCGCGGAAGCTGGCCCTTGAGGCAGAATTGCAACGCGGGCACCGGGTGGAGCCGGAAGGGTTCACGCTGAGCTTTTCTCCAGAGACCCGTGCCTCCCTGGCCCAGATGCTTGCCCTCTTGCAGGAGGGTCGCAGCTTGGGGATGATCAAGGATGATGGCCTGCAGACCATCTCAGACGTGGATGGGCAGGTGCACACGTTGAGCACGCTCCGCCTCCGCCAGATCATGGTGGGCTATGGGATGCGCTACAAGGAACTGTGGGACGAGGGACGAGACGATGGGCGGTACTTGTGAAATGAAAGGGTGGGCGTGCTGATGGGAGAGGCATGGGCGGCGGAACTCAAGCGCAGAATCATCAAGACGAGTATGGAAGAAGTATCTGGCTTCCCGGTCGACCTGGCTGTTGTTTCCCTATTCTACTATTGGATAGAGTTCGAAGGCGGTTGACGAGAAAGGTGGTGGGACTTTTAAGTCCCCCGTGGCAGCGAAGTGGGTGATGTGAAGCGGAGGGCGCGCCTATGTCCATGCAGCGAGTCAGGAGCCGTGCGCACTGAACGGTTGGGACTACCGAACTGCTCTGCCCAGGCGGATGTTTTTCCGGAAGATAGGAAATAACATGTTGCGTGAATGCCGGGTTGTGTTAATCTGGCTGTGAGGCAGAGGAAACAAAGTGGAGGGCCTTGAAGCTTTTTAATTATGAAAGCGGTGATGGTGCGTATGGGTGTTGGGGTGCCGCAAGCGGCGCGTGAACGGAGTGGCGGACTGTCAGGGATGATGGCCCGTAGGATGAGGAAACCGAAACTGAAAGTGGCGCTGCCGGCTGGGTGGTGTCTGTGCCTCTGCCTGGTGCTGGCAGGTCTGCTGAGTTCCTGTTCGGTGGTGCCGACGCCGCATGGCTATGCGGGGTTCCTGGGCGGGCGGGGGGAGTTTCAGACGTCTGCGGACGGCGGGGTCTCCTTTGTCTACAACCAGGAGAAGAGCTTCCGGGACGGGATGGTGGCCGCGGCGGCGCTCTCGGCCAGCTACTATGGGGCGGTGGCGTCCAAGGCGGCGGAGGCCACGAAGCAGCAGGTGGCGGGTCATGCGGCCAAGACGCAGCAGACCCAGATCGCCACGGACGGGGCGGTGCGGCAGGCGGAAATTGCCGCGGGCGCTGTCGTTCGGTGATGAATTAGGAATTAGGAATTAGGAATGCGGAATGCGGAATGCGGAATGCGGAATGCGGAATGCGGAATGCGGATAGGTTCTAGGTATGTGTAAGAATGGAGGACGTTATGAACTCAATTTTGAATGTGAATGCGTGGACGGATGAGGACCTGGAGCGGTGCCGGGTGCTGCTTTACCGGGGGAG
>JBGGMQ010001142.1:0-3141 GCA_041287975.1 Verrucomicrobium sp.
CCCACCACCACTTTGTAACTGGTGAGGATGAGCCCCTCCTTCGTGAGAATAATGCCCGTGCCCAGGGTGTCCGCCGACTGGATGAGGACCGTGGAGGGGGCGACTTTTTCAAAGACATCCTTTGCGTCTGCACCCAGGACTGGGGACGGTCCGCTCAGAAGCAGACCTCCGAGACTGAGGGCGCTGAGCAAGGCGGGAAAGTGAGGCAGGTATGACATGGGCGGGAAAGAGGAGGGGAGAGGCGATGAGTTGGGCCCAGGAGGCTGGTCACAGCACAGGGATTCTTTCGATCACGTATTCCTGGGTGCCGTCCGGCTTCTGCAGGAGCAAGATCGCGCGCACCGACCTGCCCTGAGGCTGGCTGGCTGGCACGTCCCAACGGAGGGTGAGGCTGGCAGCATCGAGCCTGAGTCCCGGTGGACCGTGCTCCAGCACGACGCTACTGCCCGCAGGGAGGGGCAGCTTGCGCTCGAATGGCTGTCCGACGCGGGCAACGCCGCTCCCCGCCAGAGCCTCCCGGAGACCAAGGGGCGCTACATACAGGGAGGGGCCGGGACGCTGGCTGCCTTTGTCTACGAGCGACTGCACCAGCCGGTCTGCGGGAGCCGAAGCCACCATCGATACCACCCGGGTCTCGGACGATGGTGCTCTGCGATCCCCCAACACCTCGGGGGGGATGGGGATGTAGTGAACAATCCCGCCTCCGTCCGCGTTGTAGATCTCGTAGCCATCCCGCACTACTTCGGACTTGGATTCATAGATACGCCCGATAAATCCGTCAAACCCTGAGATGGGGGCGAATCCTCCCGCTGGAACGTTCCCTTTAGGAGAGGGGGCGATGCGGTTCTGAAGGCGCGTGGTGGCGAACACGGCCTCATTTCCTATGACCAGTCTGCCATCGCTGGAGAGGCCCACCGGGCCAGACTTGCGCTGAGAGTCAGCCGGGGTCTCCGTAAAGTCCAGACCGCCGCCGGACTGCACAGTGAAGACTCCTGCGGGATTATTGCCGACCGCCCAGGCACTGACCGCGCAGTGCAGTCCACTGTCATCCATGGCACCGTGAAAATCACCGTTGGTTACGCCGCGGCGCCAGTAGATGGAAGCGGCCACCTGCGGTTCCGGAAGACTGATCGCACCTCCCGGCAGAGTGACAATGGCAGGGCTCACCTGCTCACCTCCGGTGCTGGTCAATGCCACCAGCCGCCCGGGATTGTGCAGTCCCATCGCGATGAAAATCACCTGCCCTTTCGTGTCCAGAGGCAGGGTGGCCTGCTTTTGCAGGGTGGCCAGATCGTACAGCTCCAGCTTGCGGGAGGTCGGCAGATAGATGGCCAGCAGATTCCCGCCAGTGGCAGACAGGGCTCCGGCCTCTTCGTGGGTGATGACGCCATCCACCTTGAGGGAGGAGAGGTTGAAGATGCCCGTCTTTCGTTCCGTCGGGCTGGCAAACACCATGCGCCATCCGGCATCGCACAAAGTGAGCGTGACGGGACTGAAAGGAAGCTGGATGATGCTGCCCCCGGCTGCCAGGGGGGCCACCACGGCGCCATGTTTCAGGCCCGCCTGGGAGATAAGTTGTTTCATGGACTCCGCAGGGAGTGGGGCAATGGCTTCGGGGGCTGTCGGTGCTGCCGGGGCGCGCTCCGGCAAGGGGGCTGGTTTCATGACCACGCCGCCGTCCCGCAGCGTGGTAAAGGTGGCCAGATCAAACGGGGCACCACCGGGCTTGAGCTTCAGGTACTCGTCGTTGGGCAGCAAAGGTTTCAGACCTTCCTTCAGCCGGTCCAGCTTTTCGCGGGCGTCATACGGAAGGGTGGCTTTGTCCGTCGCGGTCAGAGCCCAGCGGAGCAGGTAGGCTGCCGCCTCGGGCTTCTTCTGCTCCATCATCACCCCGGCCAGGTGCGCCGCGCCCAGGCTGGTGCTGTAGGGCTCAGTCGGACTGCCAAGTATGCGCAGCCAGAGCTCCGTGGCCGGAGTTGTGCCGCCGCCTCCGTGAAAGGCATGGTACTCGCCCAGCAGCCGCAGCGAGCCGGGATCCTTGGGGTCCACTCGCAGGGCCGCCTCGAAATAGGGGGCCGCCAGCTCCCATTGCTGGATCTTCACATAGGCGTACCCCGCTTTGCGATAATAGAGCGGATTCTTCGGCTCGGCCGCCATGGCCAGGCGGTAGCAGGTGATCGCCTGCCGCAGAAAAGCCTCCCGGGCATCGCCGTCGGAGCTGTTGGCCAGGAAGTTGAATCTCACGCCCAGATTGTCGATTACCTTGGCCAGCGCCGGATCACCCGCCTTCTCCGTCACAGGCACAAAGTCCTCCAGCTTGACCTTGGCCCAAGGGATGGCGAAGCCGATGCGTTCGGCATTGTCCATCCTCCAGGCGACGATGCCGGCGACCTTCCCCGCATCATCACAAAGGGGCGCGCCCGAGTTGGCGGGGTTCATGGCGGCAGACACCTGAATGTAGTCGCCCCCCTCCAGCTTCCGGCTGGGGGCGCTCACCAGACCCTCGGTGATGCTCCACGAGTGGGTCTTGCCATCCGGTCCTGCGGAGCTCCGGACGATGTAGCATTTGTCCCCGGACTCCACCGCCGTCTCCCGCGGGCGGAAGGTGGCGGGGACGAGCGTCCCGTTTCCCGGAACCTTCGCCTGCACCAGCGCCAGATCATACAGCGGATGGACTTTGAGAAGGGTGACGTCGGTGATTTCCTGAAGCGCAACCTTGCCGCCGGACTTCACCGCAACCTTCAGCTTCACGCCCACGCCGCACACGACGGTCTGGTGACTGGTGAGAATGAGGCCGCCCTCGTTCAGGACAATGCCCGTGGCCAGAGAGTCCACAGACTGCACGACAACGGCGGAGGGCGATGTCCTGGCGAAGACCTCCTTCGCCTCCATGGCGTGGAGTGCCGGTCCGCATGACAGCAGGGCCAGCATGCACAAACACAAACGCAGGAGGTGCCGGCTCTGCGCAGGCTGCGCATCGGGTTCATGGAGGAGGCTGAGAGCTCTCATGGATGGAGGAAGGGGAGGAAAAGTGGAAGAGCGTGTGGCTGAAGGAAGGGTTGGGCGGGCGGAGGGTAAAAGGAAATAAGAAAAAGCCTCACGGTATGGCAACCCTCTCTATCTGGTAATCTTGGGAACCAT
>JBGGMQ010001143.1:0-6812 GCA_041287975.1 Verrucomicrobium sp.
GCTCCTACCTTTCCGGCGGCGTGGACTCCAGCATGATCCTTGCCCTGGCCTGCCACCTGCATGGCAAAAATGTCCACACCTACACCATTCGGGTGGACGAGCCGGAGCTGGACGAACTCGACGCCGCCAGCATGGTGGCCCGGCACATCGGAGCCCCGCCCCCGATCGTGCAGGAGTTCCGCACCGAGGACGCCCTCAGCACCTACCCGAGCCTCATTCAGGCAGCCGAAGCCCCGGTGATCGACACCTCCTGCGCAGCTCTTCTCCAACTTTCGAAAAAGGTCCACGACAACGGCCAGAAGGTGGTGCTGACGGGAGAAGGGGCTGATGAGTGGCTCATGGGCTACCCTTGGTACAAGCTGTCGAAGGCCCTCGGGTACATGGACGTGCTGCCGGGGTTGGACCTGAGCGACTGGGCCCGCCGTGGCTATCTCAAGATGAACAACGTCCCCCAGTACAGCCGCGCCATCCGGCGGCAGGTGGAGGATTCCATCGGCGGGAAGAATGCATGGATCGACTCCTACGGGTTGCTCAGCATTACCAAACTGCGGTTCTATGGGGAAGCCATGCGGCCCATGCTGGCATCGGTCTCTCCCTGGGAGTCACTGGGCATGGATTTGGACCGGGCCAAAAAATGGGCCCCACAGAATCGCGGCGTCTGGATGGCCTCTCGCGTGACCCTCGCGGGGCATTTGCTCCAGGCCAAGGGCGACCGCATCGCGATGCACAACTCCGTCGAGGTCCGCTATCCGTTTTTGGATGAGGACGTCTTTGATTTCACGGCCAGCCTGAATCCCAAGTGGAAACTTAATGGATTCCGGGACAAGCACATTTTGCGGCTGCTGGCGGAGCGCTGGCTGCCCCCTTCCGTTTACAAGCGGGGGAAAGTCATTTTCCGCGCGCCGCTGGACAGCTTCCACCTCGATCCCGAGCCGAAGTTCATCGCCGAGCTGATGAGTGAGGAGTCATTGAAGCGCACGGGTTGTTTTGATGTGGCGGCGGTGCGCCAGTGGCGGCAGGCTTATACCAAGTTGCGGCCAGGATCGATGCCGAGGCTGTCTTTGGAATTGGGTCTGGCGGCGGTGGTGGCCACGCAGTTGTGGCACCATTTGTACATGGATATGTCGCTGTGTGAGCTGCCGAAGTAGGGGTGGTGCGGGAAGGGAGTCAGCTCCGCTGCCAAGCCGAGTGGGGCACTCGGACTACCCGGGAGGCCAACCTCAGGCAGTAGTTCGGTTGTCCCAACCGTTCAGTGCGCCGGAGGGACGCACGGACTCCGGCGGCCACACGCTGTTCTCTTCTGCAATGTCCAACGCTCCACTATCAAACCGAGTGGGACACTCGGACTACCCGGGAGGCGGAAGTTCAAAGTGGTGCCGGGCTTTTGCTGGCATGCGGAGGACACTACTGGCCGCCAGCTACCACTTCCAAGTGCCTCTTTGCGACATCGGCGAGGATCTCCTCACTTTTGCGGAACAAGGAAGGTGACCAGTGGCGCTGGAGTTCCCACCCCTGCCCTCTTAGGACACGGGTGCGGAAGAGGTCCCACTCGATCAAGTCGGGGGTTTTGTGGAAGCGGCTGAAGTCTGTAAGGACGCCTACCGTTACGTCTGCGGGCATCACGGGATGGATGCACGCGACATCCACGCAGAAGCCTTCGTTGCCCCAGTTCACATGGGCGCCTGTTGAGTGCTTTGCGAGCAGCGCTTCGCCAAAGGAACTGGCCAGCGCAGATGGCGTTGCGGTGGGCCAGTGTTTCAGCTCGGGCGCACTGTCCCGCTGCATCTTCTCCAGTTCGTCCTGATACTTGGTGAACGTCTCCGTCAGTGTTTCCGCGTACCGCAGGTAGGCATACAGTTGCAGCCTGCCATTGGGTGTCTGCCCCGGAGGCACTGGCTCAACATGCCGGTATTCTGCCGCCGGGATCGAGGTGAAAACATGCACGGCTGTGCGAGCGCGCGTCACCAGGACGTTCAGGCGGCGACCGCCCTCGCGCTGCGACAACGCTCCGAAGTTGCGGCGGAATTTGCCTTTGGCATCGTTGCCAAAGGTGGTGCAGATGATCATGACATCCCGCTCGTCGCCTTGCACGTTCTCCAGGTTCTTCACGAAGAGTCCCTCAAATGAATCATGCCCCTTGCGTTTGCGGGCTTCTGCGAGCCGGCTGGCGAAGGCGGGATTCTGCTCCGCCAGCTCTTCCAGTGCGTCCAGAATCGCGTCGCGCTGGGTGAGGTTGAAGCATGCCAGACCGATGGAGGGCGGCTCTGCCTCTGCCAGCAACTCGGCCACCAGCGCCACCGCCGCCTGCGCCTCTTTCACATTGGTCCGGTCTTCATAGAGGCCATCTACGCGGTGCACCTGGATCGGCGCGGCGAGCGCCTTGTTCTTGGGATGCCCCGGAATGGGTTGCAGTCTTGAACCATAGTAGCGCTGGTTCGAGAAGCCAATGAGATCCTCATTGCGGCTCCGGTAGTGCACATCCAGGTACGCCTCCCGCACCTCCAGATTGAGCGCAGCACTCAGCAGGTCCTCGGCATCCTGCTGCTGCTGGTAGAAGAGCTCCTCCGCTGTCTCGGCATCGCTGTCGCCCGAGTCCGCCAGTGCTGACTCGAAGAACCGCGTGGGCGGAAGTTGTTTCTGGTCTCCCACGATCACCACGCGGTGTCCACGCAGCAGGACGGGAAGGGCCTCCTCCAGCCGGCACTGGGAAGCTTCGTCGAAGATGACGACATCAAAGATCGCCCGCCGCGCAAAGATCTGCGCCACGGTGGAGGGGCTGGCCATCCATACGGGGCAGAGGTCGAACAGCGGATCACCCCCTTCCGACTCCTCCCCGGTAGCCAGCATCTGGCGCAACTTCAGTGCCTTTTTGCCACGCACGTAGAGCCGCTGGCGCAAGGCCGCCCCGGCCTTGTTCAACTGTGATCCAGTGAGTGCGAGCAAGCGCTGACGCTGATGCCGGAGCCATTGATGACGGATGTGCTCCCGCACCCGCAGAAGCTTCTCCTGGGAATGATCCAGCAACGACTGGAACGAGGCTTCGATCCGCTCCCCATCCAGGGCTGCGAGGGCGGTGTCCTGCTTGAGCCGGTTGCGAAGAGTGTTCTCCACCGCCGCCTTCCGAAAGCAGGCGAGCATCTCCGTATTGTCCACCCCTGCACTTGCCAGACGTTCCGCCTCGCTTTGCATGGAGCCTGGCAGCTTCGCCACGGTCTGTTGAAGGCGGACGACGTCCTCCAGTGTGCCCCGCTGCGTCAACCACGCTCCCGCCAATTCTGCTGCTGGTGATTCAAGAGTGAGCCATTTCACCAGCACTTTGGCCGGTGCGGCAGAGTTGAAGAGTTGCGTCGAGCTCATCTGCCGCAGCACATCCCGCACCGCGAGCCCCCAGCCGGCCTCTTTCTCCAACTGGCCCGCCAACTCCTGCAACCCGACGGGGGTGGAAGCAGTTTCCTTAAACTTGACACCCAATTCCGAACCGCCCTGAGCCGTCAAAGTTTCCTGAATCTGCCAGGCGAGGGCAAGCGCCCGGGTCTTCTCCAGCAGCACGCCATCCTCCTCAAGACTGCCTGCGGTCCCCTCTCCGGCCCGCTCCAGCCAGTCTGCCAGGAGCAGACGCGTCTTCACCCCACGATAGAAGGCCAATCCCTGGGACCAGCCTTCTTTGAGTGTCAGCCCCAAGGGGGCCAGGGCCGCTGCAGCCTTGCCCTTCTTCGCTCCCGCCAGCAACCGCTTGAAGAAGCTGCCCGCCAGCGGCTCCCAGTCAGCCAGGGCGACGAGGTGTTCGTTGGCTTTGGCAAGATTGAGCAGTCCGGCACTGCGAGCCCCGCTCAGCAAAGCGCGGTCCAGAGGGGCTTGACGTGCTTGTTCCCCCCAGGTTTGAATATCGCCAGCCTCAGTGCGCCAGGCTTGCAAAGTCGTTTCCGGCAATCCCAGAACACGCGTCACCAGCGCCAGCGCGGGGCTTCCGGCGAGTTCCCGAAGTTGTGACGCCAAGGACTGACGCAACTCCGCCTGCGAGACCAAACTGGCCTCGTCAGTCGCACCCCAGGGAAACACGACAGCGGCGGGTGCGAGCTGGTCCGCTGATTTCGCTGCGGCCACTACTTGAGAAAGGGCACTGGTGATTTCCGACGCTGGCCGTGAGATGAAATCTGCAAGAGAGATGCCCACCAGCCCCCGGTAAGGATTGTTTCCGTAGATGGACTTGGCGGCGTGGCGGCAGATCTCATCCAGGTCTATCCTGGAGGATTCCACTTCATCGGGAGTGACCGAGGGAATGGTGATGGTGGCCGCCTGCCCTTCCGCGAAAGCGTGCGTCATCCACTGCCCCAGCAGCTCATGGAAGGAGGCCGCGCCGGGCTCGGGAGATTCATGTAGCTTTTTCCGGCAGGATTCGAGCTCGGCATGGATGGCCCCCAACTGCCGGTTCAAGGAATCAAGCTGAGGTGCCGGATCGGCAGGCACGGGTGTATCGGCCAGGTTTTCCAACTGGGTGCGCAGACCCATGTAGAAGTCTTTGCGGTCGCCGCTGGGATCGTGCACCACGCCACAGAGGTCCCCCAGACCGGCGGCATCCAGGCGGTGCTTCACGACGTCCAGAGCCGTCCGCTTGTCACAGACAAAGAGCACCCGCTCCCGCCGCGCCAGATGGTCGGCAATCATGTTTGTGATGGTCTGGCTTTTGCCGGTGCCGGGAGGGCCATGCACCACCAGCGCGCGAGCCTCTCTGGAAGCAAGGACGGCAGCAGCCTGGCAGGGGTCCGCGGCGGAAACCAGCCACTCTTTGCTGAAGTCTCTGTTCTTGCCAGTGGCCTCGGTCGGGGGTGACTCACCAGCCTCTTCCGCCGCCGGATCATCGGGTTGAAAGTCTTGCAGAGCTTTGGGATTGAGGAACGACGCCACCGGGTCTGCCAAGGTGGGCTCCTGTTCCATCATCCAGCGCGTGTCCTTCAAGAGCGACTGATTCGACAATGGAAACAACCCCAGCACGGCGGAAGGGAGCACTGACACGGTTTTGCCGAGTTTTTCCAAAGCAGGCACCGGCACCAACAGGGACTCTGCCGTGAAACCCGGAGGTGACGCGAGACCCAGCATCGAACCCACTTTGGCCAGCAATTCCGCCACTTCGCGCCAGGGATCTGCGGCCTCTTCATCGAGGAAAATCTCACCCAGGCTTTTACCGCTTTGCCTTTCCAGCCAGGCGATCAAGGCAGGATTCGCCACCAGCAGGTCCGCCCCTTCCCCTGCAGCCTCCAGCGTGATGCCCGTCCGCGAAGTGGTGCGCACCTGCAAATCCACTGGCATGAGCAGCAAGGGCGCAAGAATGCGGGCCGACCCCTTCACGGTCGCGTCTTCCGCAGAGGCCGGAATCGAGACCAGAGGGAAGCCCACCGCCAGGCAGGATTCGCCGTGGTCGTTAATGTACTCCCGCGCGTCTTCGGCGATGTCCCGCAGCTTGCGTAGAAGTTTTGCCTGCCCTGCTGACTTGTCCCGGGACTTCTTTTGCTCATCTGACCATTCCGCCTCGGGGTAGTCAGGAGCCGAGAACGGGGGCACCTTGGCCGGGAATTCCACCTTGCGCTTCTCTACGAGGGCCGCCAAGGCTGTGGCAGGCTCCACTCCTTGGAAGGAGGCGAGATCCATCCAGTCGCACCGCTGCCGGGACCGATGCGGCCGCGCATTCATGGAGGGACCTTGAACCAGGCTGGCAAACAGCCTCTGGAGCATCGCGGCGAGAATCATGCGCGGACCCTAAAAGAGGTTTGGCCGGAGACAAAGGATTTGATGCGGGGTCGGGTTGGGAGACGGGCGTGAGGATTGGGGAGGTTTTAGACTGACGTGGTTGTGGTAAAAGCAAGGGGTGGGGCGACTGAGGCAAGCCGTGGAGTGGGCTTGGGATCGATCACTGGCAGAAAGCTGCTGCTTTGGGCGTATTGCTCCCCTGCCCTTCTTCTTGTTCCCAGCGGCGATCAGGTCTAGGGTCTTCCTCCCATTTTTTGCTCCACCCGATTCATGTTCCGCTTCAAATCTGCTCTTGCGCTGACGTTTGGTTTCCTTGCCACTTTGGCTTCCTCCCAAGGCCAAGTCTATTGGGACACCAACGGCCTCATCGTCGGCTCCGGCAATGCCGGGGGAACTTGGGGAACTGATGCCTTCTGGACGACCAACGGGAATGGATTGACGGCGACTGGAGCCTACACAACTGGCAACCAAGTGGTGTTCGCCGCGGGTACCGATGGGCAAGGCACCTATACGGTGACGCTGTCCAGCGCCCAGAGTGCCACGGGGCTGAACTTCCAGGAAGGCCACGTGACCCTGGCCGCTGCAGCGGCTGAGGTGCTTTCTCTGACAGGCACCGCGCCTGGGGTCAATGTCCAGAACATGGACTCCACGATCAGCAGTCGGCTGACAGCCTCAGGCTTGACCAAAACCGGTCTGGGAAAACTCACCCTCAACTATGGTGCTTTAAGTGCGGGCAGTGTTTTCAACTTCACCGGTGGCACGGTCACCGTGAACGCTGGCACCCTGGAACTGGCGGGTACGGGTGGCGGAGCCAACCAATTGAACCCTGGCAATGGCATTGTGGTGAATTCCGGGGCCACTTTTGTATGGGGCGGAGCGGCCAACAACATCAGCGATGGGGCCCGCATGACCATCAACACGGGAGGCACTCTTGTCGGCAGAAATACCGACCAGATCGGCACATTCGAGGGGAGCGGACTGGTTGCCATGCAAGGCGGCGCTATCAACATGGCCATGGGTGGCAATGTCACGACCTTTTCCGGACTCATCACCGGCGGAGGCACGTT
>JBGGMQ010001144.1:0-4299 GCA_041287975.1 Verrucomicrobium sp.
TTAACAAAGTTTCATCAAACCTCCAGGAAGTCCATGTTGCCGGAGGTGATGTCCGGAATGGTCACAAACCGGTCCAGGTTCGGGAAGATGTCCCCAATGACGCTGGTGCTTACCCCGAGCCAGCGGGCCAGGTTGGCCGCATACTGGTCGACCGAGGTGCTGGGGATCCAAAGACCGCGGGTGCCGGTGGCATCAATGGAGTTGGCCACGTTGCCCAACTTCAGCACGGGGTAACGGCCATAGATGCGGGACCCTTTGACGGCCCCACCCATGACGATGGCGTTGCCGCCCCAGGCATGGTCACTGCCGGCAGTGGCATCGGTCTTGTTCGGCGTGAAGGTTCGGGTGAAGTCGGACGCGGTGAAGGCCACAACGTTGTCCCACTGATTACCCACTTCTGCGCCCTTCATGGCATCGGAAAAGGCCTTCAGCGTGCAGTTCAAGTTGTTCATGAGACCGGTGTGGCCCGTCGTGCTGCTACCAGAGGGGATCTGGGAGATGTGGGTGTCAAATCCACCCTGCTGCACGAAGAAGATCTGCCGGGTGTTCCCCAGGGAGGATCGACCTGCGATCAGGCGGGCCACGAGCTTCATCTGGTTGGCAAAGTCATTATTCGCACTGAGGCCGGAACCCGCGAAGGCATTCGTGAAATAACTGTCCAGCGTCGTGGCCCCGCTCGTTCCGGTGGTGGCCTGGAGGGCTGTGCCGATCATCCCTTCCGTGAGCCGCGCATTGAGAGCCACGCCGTTGTAGGAGTTCTCCATGAGGCTAGCGTGCGTCATCTGGAGGATGTTTTCAAACGCCTGGAGGCGACGCCCCTGCTCGGTGGTCTTGTAGTTGCTGGGCTGGAAGAGCAGGCTGGGGTTCGTGACGGCGCTGGCGTAGTTCGTGCCATAGCCGGTGTAGTTCACTAGGCCGCCACTGGTCATTACGTACGGAGCCACCTGCCCGGCCGGGCTGACCTGGAAGCTGTTCACCCCGGAGATGGAGATGGACATGGAGGCGTTGCCTGAGGAGGGATTGTACGAAGGATCCAACAACTCTGCCACGCGACCGCCCCAGCCACTGGTGAAGGGCTTGTCAGGAATGGAACTCTGCCACTGCACTTGCTGGTCGGAGTGGGAGTAGAGCTGCGGAGGCTTGGGCGCAGTGGAGTAGTTCGCGCGTGTGACGCCGGGGTAGGTCAGCGTGCCCACGTTGGAAACGAAGGCAAGATCACCTGCATCGAACATGGACTTCACGTGGTTGAACTTCGGGTGCACGCCCATAGTGCCGAGATAGCCACCAAGCGGATCGCACTCGGCGATGTTCGTGGCATTGAGCTGCAAGGCATTGAGGGTCGCATTGGAGTTTGCGGTGGGGATGGTCAGCATGCCACGGCCGGCTTCGTAGTCGGTGCGAGCCGTCCCGGAGAAGGGCAGCAGCATGTTGTTGGAATCGTTGCCCCCGTTGAGGAAGATGCAGATGAGCGCCTTGTATCCGCCGCCGCCAGACTGCGCATTGAGCGCGCCCTGCATGAGCTTCAAGTGGGCCAGGGTATTCACCATGCTGGTGATGCCCATGGCGGAACAGCCCGTCTTGACCAGGAACTGACGACGGTTGGGCTCGTTCGTTTTGCGAATGGAGATATTCATGGAAGAAAAGAGTTGGAAGGTAAGAACACGTTTTGCCGGATCGGGAAAAGGGGGCGGGGAAGCAGGACTCCCCCACCCCACGGTGGCTTGGTTTGCTTTACTTCACTTCAAGACCATGGCCTGCGGGTTGATGGTCAGGAGGTAGTAGGTGTTCCTGATTCGCGTGCGGGCATCGTTCGCAAAGTTCGTGGCATCCGTCGTATGGCGGTTGTTGGCCGCGATGAGGTTGACGGCATCAATGATGGACTTGCGCGGGTTCGAGGTGACTGAGCTGCCATAGGCAGACTTCAGATAACCGGCGCTGAGGAGAGAATCCCCCAGATCCACGATGACCTTCACCGCCTCCGCATGAGCAGCCGCCTTCTGCGTGGTGCCCGGTGCGGCGGGCACAGCGGCAGGTGCATAGGCAGCGGCGAGGGCGGTGGTATAGGTGTTCGTGTAGAGGGTGATGATCTCGTCAAACTTGG
The DNA here is from genome assembly GCA_041287975.1 of Verrucomicrobium sp. Lineage (GTDB taxonomy): Bacteria > Verrucomicrobiota > Verrucomicrobiia > Verrucomicrobiales > Verrucomicrobiaceae > Verrucomicrobium. The sequence continues at coordinate 2,102 of JBGGMQ010001144.1, forward strand.
GGATCAAGTTGTCCACCTGCTTGTAGAGACTGCCGGCTGTGTTGGTTCCAGGAATGAACTGTGTGGCGGTGAAGTAGCCCTTGTCCACGGCCCACTGGGGGATGGAGAGCTGCACTCCCGCACCTGTCTGGTAGCCAGCGATGTTCGGCAGGTCATCCAGGTTCCGTCCCGGGTTGACCGTCGGTGGCACGGAGGAGAAGATGAGGTTGTAGTGGGCGTTGACCACATTCACCACATTGGACTCCGTCGCGACTTGGAGCTCAGGAGCCACCAGACCGGCGGCAGCCAGGGGTCCAGGCATCACGTAGTCAGGCAGGAACCAGTTGAAGACACTTGGAGCCCGCTGGTTGGACTGCGTGAGAGATGCCTGAGTGTCGAAGAAGCGGAACCGCATGGCACCGGCGGGGAACTTGTCCAGCTCGGTGACAGGGTACGCCGTCGTCACCGGGGACTGCACCGAGGTGAAGCTGATCGGCACGGTGGTGAGATTCACCAGAGGCAGGTTCGAGTAGCTCTTCAACGAGCGCAGCAGGGCAGCGAAGTGCAGGATGGGCTCCTTCACCTTGCCTGCGGCCAGGGTGCTGTCAGCGATGGACAGGCTGCGGGCTTCGTAGTCCAGCAGGATGGCCTTGACCACCTCTCCCAGGTTGCCGTTGGTATTCTTGTACGTGTTGGCCACGCGGTAGAGATACCCGGCGCTGGGGTTCGAGGTGGTAAAGCGCTGAATGAGCAGGCGGCTGATGAACACGGGGGTGTTCGGGTGACCGGTGTAGGCTCCGGTGCCGGAGAGCGGCCCCGCCAGCACGTTCATTGCATCGGTGATGTCCACCAGACCCTCGGACTCGGTTCCCGCATTGTTGGTGCGGGCAGGAATCACAAACTGCCCCGTCTTGCCGGCGAAGAGTGTCTTCGCGCCGAAGTCATGGTAGGCATCAAACATCTTCAGCGGATTCATCCACGCGGCCTGCCAGTAGCGAGCTGAGGTGCTGGACTGGAAGAAGTTCGTATTGTCCTCCAATGCTCCCACGGTCTGATTCGAGGGATTCGGATACGTGGGTGCGGAGACGGTGGCGTAACGTTTGCCAAAGGCGAAGCCTGTGAACACCCGGGCCAGCTCGGTGATGTCCACCTGGTCATAGGTGGGGATGGGCAGGCCGTTGTTGTCCAGCTTCAGGCTGCCATCCAGGTGGCGCTGCACCAGGCCGACGGAGAAGAGCTGCATCACTTCGCGGGCGTAGTTTTCATCCGGGCGGATGTTGCCTGTGGCTTTCTGGTTGCGAAGGAAGCTCAGGTAATACCCCATCACCGGGCTCTGACTCACGTTGGAGAGCACCTGACGATACCGGCCAAAGGCATTCTGCGCCAGCATGTCCCAGTAATTGGACAGGCCGTAGTGATTCGTCTGCAGGGTGGAGTCATTCTCAGATACCACGACGATTTCACTGAGGGCCAGAGCCATGCGCTGGCGGAGCTGGTCCTTGCTCTGCAAGACCAGAGTCCACCACTCACGACGACGATTGGCGTAGTTTGGGTAGTTGTTCTGGTGAATAGTGCTGGCCACCCAGGCGGTGCCGTTCCAGGAGAATGATGTGCCACCGAACTGTGGATCATTATTGTAGTTGATCGGTTTGTTCCCCCGAAGGTAGAAGTCCTCCATGTCGGCCGCCTGCACGAGTTTCGTGAAGGAGGGGGAAGGCGTCTGACCGAGGTCGATCTGCTTGTCGAGCCACGCCGTGTAGGCGGCCACCGTGTTGCCGCTGTTGGCTGTCACCAGATCTTTGATTTCCTGGATGCTTTCCTGCGTGGGGCCATAGGTGGCCTGGAGGAGGAAGCGGGTGATGTCGCGGTCAAGATCAGCCCCGGTGGGCGCAGGCCAGCCTGTGCTGCCGTAGACAGGCGGCGCGACGGGTACGGGTGGATCCGCCACAGAGCCGTTGGCCAGGGAATAGTTTCCTCGAATTTCCCCGCTGCCGTAGTTCGCGGTATGCACATTGATGTACACGAACCCGTTGAAGAGGGCGTTCAGCGTGGCTTGAGCGGTGTTCCATCCGCCGACAGGTTCGGGAGTGATGGTATACACGTGCCCGGTGACCTGCCCGAGTTGCAGACTCTCGATGATCGGCCCACTCGCCTGCGAGTCGGCAGCCGGAGCGGCATGAAGGTGGGAAGCGCTCTGGAGGGAGGTCAAGTTGCCGAAG
>JBGGMQ010001145.1:0-3623 GCA_041287975.1 Verrucomicrobium sp.
AGCGCTTCTTTCTGAGCGCGTCTTGGCGTCGGTGCGGCTTCCTGGGCGCGGGCAGCGACCAGAGCAAACAAGAGGAATGCGATAAATCCACAGGATAGCTTGGCCATAAGGGTAAGGGGCGGAGCTGTCCGGAGTTTCTCCCCGACTCGATGTCCCTTTCGACCCATCGCTCACTCACACGATCAAACCAACAGGCGAATGCCCTTTGTTAAAAACCTCAAACCAAACAATCGGGGTGGAGAAAGTGAGGGTCATGTAAGCAGGTTTATTTTGCCTCGAAATGGGAAGGAAACGAATGCCCCATTCCTCCGCCTCCTTCAGCGGCACTGGGTCGCGATGGATCGGCCTCAGGTTGGCTGAGAGGATCTATCCCAGATCTCAATTCGTCAGCTTGTTCTTCGCTATCGCCCAGAAGGTGTAGATGGAGATGGCCGTGCCCAAGGGTATGTTCATCAGATTGAGCACGGCGGCGACGATGGCGGCCACGGGGGCCCAGCTGTAGTTTTTGAAAAGCGCCCAGCCTGCCAGCAGAAAGGGGATTGAGAGGAAGAACAGAAGCGCGGAGATGCCGAAGCCGACGTAGAGGGGGATGAAAGATCCCTGCTCATGCGGCACGGCGATGGCTGGAATGCTGGTTCCAATCAGAATAACGGGCACCGCGATCAGGGGCATGAGGCCGCTGACAATGTTGGCCCCGGCGAGGATCATCCGATGCGGTCCCTTGTTGGCGTTTCCCTCGGTCAGGATGGAGCGAATGGTCGCCATGTCCGACTGCAACTGCTGCGGGGACATGGGCTCACGCATGGACTGCGGAGATGGCGCGGCAGCTGCGTAGGTTGGCGGAACGGAAGGGTGTTGGTTTTCCATAGTACCGATCAGGTTTGATGTTTTGACTTCTCCCATTTGGCAAGATCCATCGAGTCGATGAGCCGCTGCATGATGGACAGGTACTCAAAGAGCGCTGTCCGGCCCTCATGCGTCAGCTCATAGGTGGTGTTGGGCCTCTTGCCGATGAAACGCTTCGTTGCCGTGATGTAGCCTATTGACTCCAGCTTCTGCAGGTGCAGCCCCAGGGCGCCATCCGCGGTCTTCAACCGGCTCTTGAGCGTGGTGAAGTCCAGCGGCCCTTCGGATTGAAGCGCCGTCAGCAACCCTAGGCGCACTGGCCCATGCACGGCGGTGTCCAGATTCGAAAAGTCGATGGGGATTGGGTTGCTCACTCTGAATTTTAGATTACTCCTAAATCAAGAGTATTCAAGTGTGGGGAAATTGCAATGAGCTTTTTCCGACTCGCCTGCAGACGGAGAGGGGCGCCAACTTTGGGGCTACCTGTCCTTGGCGGTATGCTTTTCTTTTCGGAGCAGATCCAGAAAGCTCTTCAAGGCCGGGTTCGTGTCACCCTTCCTCCAGGCGGCACCGACGGACCAGGTGGCTTCCTTGTCCCGCAAATGATGGAAGCGCACCCCCGCGAACTGGCTGGCGGCAAACGAGCCGGGCACCACAGACAGCCCGAGGCCGGCGCGCACCAGGGCCAGGGCGGTGGTAATTTCCGGAACCTCCTGCACCACCCGGGGGTGAAAACCATGCTTCGCGCAAAGAAGAAGCATGTGATGATGAAACCCCGGCGCACGCTTTTCAGAGATGGCCACAAAGGGTTCATGGCGGCAGTCGGCGAGGCTGGCCTGCGAAGGAAGAGGGGAGCTTGCGGAGGAGATCAGGGCGAGACGGTCCTTGATGACTGGCATCGTCTGAAGATGGGCTGGCGCGGGCAACCGGATGAATCCCAGGTCAATGTCTCCATGGGTGAGGCTTTCGATCTGCTCCGCCGTGGAGAGGTCGCGCAAGCTTACTTCGATGCCGGGGGATTGCTCGCGAAGCCCGACGATGAGACGGGGGACGAGCTCGAACGTGTGGAATCCGAAAGCAATGTGAAGGCTGCCTAAGTCGCCAGAGGCGGATTGCTTGCCGCGCTCCAGCAGTTTTTCAAAGCCAGCCAGCACCGGTCGAGTCTCCACGAGAAACTTCTGCCCCGTCCGGCTCAGGCGGGTGCCATGCGGGCCGCGATCAAAAAGGGGGCTGCCCAGCTCTGCTTCCATGCGCAGGATTTGCTTGGTAAGCGCAGGCTGGCTGAGATTCAACAGCCGGGCCGCCCGTCCATAATGCCCCTGCTCGGCAAGAGTGACAAAAGATCGCAATTCACGCATGTCCATAACCAGAGGTTATCATGATGATGAAATCTTGCCATTGGAAGAATTGCCCTGGGTGGCGACACTGGCTCCATGACCCATGCCGCACTTTCTCCGCCAGCGTTTTCCATCCCCAGCGTAGAAGCACTACTTGAAGGGGCGAAAGGAATGCTCTTTGACATGGACGGAGTTCTTATCGACTCCGAGCCGGTGCACGCCTCTGCCATCTCCGCCCTGGCCGTGGAGTTGAGCGGCCGCACTTTGGGTGAAGAAGTGCTGCTGGGATTCAAAGGTGTGCCTGACCGGGAGGTGGCCGCAGGCATGCATCGTTTGTTTCCTGAATCCGGACGAACTGCCGGGGAGCTGAAGATTCGCGCCTTCGAGCTGTATGTGGAGCGATTCGCCAGCGTGAAGCTGATTGCGGGAGCACGCGAGTTCGTCACGAATTGCAAGGAGGCAGGGTACCGCATGGCGGTGGCCACCTCGGCAGCTCGCAGCATGCAGACCATGGCGTTTGCCGCCTTTGATCTGGGCGAATTCTTTGAGACCGTGGTCACCGCTGAAGATGTGAAGCGCGGCAAACCGGATCCGGAGCCCTATCTGCTGGCGGCCAGCCGCCTGGGCTTGGACCCCACGGATTGCGTGGTCATTGAGGACTCCCTCAATGGCGTGCGCTCAGGCAAGGCCGCCGGATGCCGCGTGATCGGCCTCACCACCAGCTTTCCAGAGCGTGAGCTGCGACTCGCGGGAGCGGACGTGGTCATCGAGGGATATGAGGCTTGCTTCGCGGGAGGCGGAAGGCTTTAAGACAAAAAACGGAAGATGTGAATCTCGGGCACCAAAGAGTGCGAGTCCCTGCTTCCTCTCGGAGAAAATCACCCAATCAGAGCCTCCGACGATCCAAGACCCCCAATTGTCGACGAGGCAGGGTTGGCGTTCCGACTTGAGCCGGCTTCAGTGAAGCCACAAATGCACTGGAATCATAGGCCGGAGCCACGGGGTAATTGTCAGCGGGCAGGCGTCGTGGAGTGTAGCTCCTTCTCAAGGCTTCTGTCTTGCTTCGTGTATTCGCGCGCGCTTTGGAATGTAAAATATACTTTACATTATGACAACTTTGCGCGTAGTGTAGCCAAACACGAGAAAAGTTGCCCTATGCTGCCGCGTCTGTTGTTGCCCCGCTGGTTCAAGTGGCTTGGAGCCCTGGTTTATCTAGGGACCTTTGGCTATGTGGCTGCAGCGCAGCCTCCCATGGATGACCTCACCTCTGGAGTGGGGCTCCTCGTGCAGTGCCTCTGCATGGTGGGCTTGCTGATGTTCGTCAGCGCCCGGGAGAAGGTGGAGGACGAGTGGATCGCGCAACTGCGCCTGACCTCCCTGCAATGGGCAGTGGTGGTATTGATCGTGGTGCGGCTCAGTGCCAAGACCTACGCTTGGGTG
>JBGGMQ010001146.1:0-5531 GCA_041287975.1 Verrucomicrobium sp.
TGGCGAATCTGACGTCCGCTCCCGCATGGTCAAGATCGAGCGCCTCATCACCGACTGGTCCAAAGGCCACAAGATGTACGGCCACCTCTACGATGACATGTTGAAACTCAAATACCTCCACCAGCGGTACACGAACTACCTCCGGTGGCTGAAGAGCCGGTGAACCAGTAAAACGGTAAGTCAGTGAACCGGTAAACCAGTAAGGCACCTCACAAAGGCCCCAACATTCAGTTGTCACTCCATCCCTCATTCCTCATTGAATGGGCAACTCTCTGTGTCCTCTGTGCCTCTGTGGTTAAACCTTCGTTAGCAACAACCCAGCGCGATTTTCCATGCTTAGTTCCGCTTTCGCTTCCATCCTGAAATCAGGCCGTGAGGACTTCAACGCGCAGTATGCGTTGGCGAAGCGGCAGTACCCGGCATTGGAAGCCGGGGCCTTCAGCAGTTTCATGGAAACAACCGTCGATCCGGTGGTTGCCGCGGTTCACAAAGCCGACCCAGAGGCCGCCGTCAGTACTGCTCAGGCGGCCTACGAAGTCGCGCTGGAGCTCGCCGGTCAGCGCCTCGTCGGCCCCGGTGCCCGTAGTTCGTGGGTCCAACAGGCATGGCAGCGTGTCCTGCTCGCCGTGCCAGGGTTGGTGGCGAGCGCGCCCCGCCGCGTGCTCGGCTCGATCAGCAATGCGGCGCATCAACTCGCCACCACTCCCGGTGCCCGGCCCGAGGCCTGGCTCCAGATCATGGAGTGTATTGCTCCCCAGGCCCCCGATGTGGATTCTTTCCTGAAGGCCGGACAACTCGCCGCCTGGCGCAGCGGCCTCGCTCACTACCGTGAGAGTGCCTTGGCCGTGGCGGAGTTTCTCGACCCAAGTTTGCTCAGCCTCGTGCTGGATGACAAAGAAGCTCAGGGCCCACTTTCAAACTTAAACTCAACCTCACCTTCGGACGCCGCATCCCGTCTGGCGGACCTGCGCGCTCATCGTTGGGCCACTGCCACCGCTACTGCTTCAAGCACCCGCCCGCAGCTCGTCCAGCGCAACGGCTCCTTCCGTGGTTTCGGAGGGTTGTTTCAAGAACCTCCGCGCGTCGTTGTGGACCGCGACCAGAACCAGATCTTCGTCCGCAGCGGCACGGAAGGCTGGCTTCTCACTGCCGACGCCTTCGGCGCGACCTTCCACCGCGCCACCGAGGAGGAGCTCGCCGCCGCCAGTCCCCAGATCCCGCAAGTGCCGACCGGCATCGAAGTTCCCCCCGACGTCGGCCCCGTTACCAGCGTGGCCCGCCTCTCTCATACCGTGGCCATCACCGGAGCCCTGACCCACGCTGTTCTCATCTACGCAGTGCCTCACGTGCCAGCACAGGCCTCAACGCCACCGCCTCTTCCAACCTAGCCACATCCATTTTCCCCTCAGTACTTGACCCTCTTCCCTTACCCCTTTTCCCTCTCCCCCGCATGAACAAAGCCCTCCTCCAGCTCCGTCCCCTGCGCGACCGCTGGCTGGAGCAATGGCCCTCCGCCCTCGAGGCCTGGAGCCGCTTCACGCGGCTCAGTCCCCCGGCGTTGTGCCTGAAGGAGGAGGATGCCCGGAAGGAAGGACTGACGGGCAGCTTTGCCATGATCCGCCTGGCGGACCAGGCGATCGTGGTCAGCCTGCCAGAGGTGATGGCGTGCGGCGTGGAGGATCTGGCGGTCGAGATCCTTGCCCATGAAATCGGCCACCACGTGCTGGCCCCGGCCAACCTCACCGATCACGGTCGCATGCTTTCCCGCATGCGCTGGGGTTTGCCCACGGTCGAGCATCTCGCTCCCATGGTGGCGAATCTTTACACGGACATCCTCATCAACGACCGCCTCCAGCGCAGTGCAGGCTTGCGCATGGACGAGGTGTACCGCCGCATTCAAACGGACAAGAAAACAGGCAAGATCACGACCACGGACAGCGGAGCGGTCTGGAAGCTCTACATGCGGATCTATGAAATCCTCTGGCGGCTGGATCGCGGCTCGCTCGCGGGCACGGTGGATGACCGCACCGATGGCGACGCCTGGCTGGGGGCCCGCCTGGTGCGGGTCTATTCCCGGGACTGGCTTTCGGGCAGCGGCCGTTTCGCCGCATTGCTCCTGCCGCACCTGCTGGAGGACAAGAAGTCGCAAAACCTCCTGGAGAAATTCTTCGACACCCGCGCCGCCGCTCTCCATGGGGAGATCAGTGGGCTCACCGACCTGGAGCCCGGTGAAAAGGAAAGTGCCATCCATCCGGCGCTCGATCCGGAACTGAACGGCCAGTCTGTGGGAGCTGACGCCGTGGAGGCAGACGACGCCCCGCCCCTGACAGTCGCCGCCAACACGCCTTCCCAGGGCCAGACCCGGCAGCCGTTTGAATACGGCGAACTCCTCCGCGCGGCAGGCGTGCCAGTGAATGATCACGAGGCGGCGGTGCGCTACTATCGAGAGCAGGCTTTGCCGCACCTCATCCCGTTCCCCACGCGCGAACTGCCCCGCGCCACCGACCCGCTGCCTGAAGGGCTCGAACCCTGGGAACTGGGCGATCCCATGGACGCCGTGGACTGGCTGCAGTCCGTCATGATCAGCCCCAGAATCATTCCCGGGGTCACCACCGTCCAGCGCGTCTGGGGCGAGAGCGAAGGCACAGAGCCCCGACGGGAACCGCTCGACCTCGACCTCTACGTGGACAGCTCGGGCTCCATGGCCAATCCCCAGCGGTTGATTTCCTATCCCGCCCTCGCGGGGGCCATCATCTGCCTCTCCGCCCTCCGCACCGGGGCCCGCGTGCAGGCGACGTTGTGGAGTTGGAAACAACAATTCCTCACCACCCCCGGCTTCGTCCGGGATGAGACCTCCATCCTGCGCGTGCTCACGGGCTACTTCGGGGGCGGCACAGCCTTCCCCATCCACCAGTTGCGCGACACCTTCGGCCCGCGTCCGGCTGCTGCCCGCGCCGCCCACATCCTCATCATCTCCGACGAAGGCGTGGACACACTCTTCAACGAGGATGAGAAAGGCAACTCCGGCTGGGACGTCAGTGCCATGGCCCTGGAGAAAGCCCGCGGCGGCGGTACCATGGTGCTGAATCTCCCGCAGCAATGGGAAACAACACCCGGCTACGGCGGGGCACACGAGACCATCAAGCGAGCTCGTGAGGAGCAGGGCTGGCGGGTGCATCGTGTGGCCACCTGGGAGGACCAGGTCGCTGTCGCCCGGGACTTCAGCCGCCAGCACTACGGGCAAGGTCAGGGGATCGCAAACGTGGTCAAACCTCGAACCGCCGCCCAACCCCGGCCTTCGATCAACCTGTGAAAAACGCGGATCCCCTGGTTGTAGTCTGGCGCGTCACGGAGCGTTGCAACCTCCAGTGCCCGTTTTGCGCCTATGACAGGAGGCTCGACATCCCTCGTCGGGAGGCGGATCCCTCGGAAATCCGGCGGTTCGCGGAACTTCTCTCCCAATGGTCTGCGACCATGCACCGCCCCGTCCTCCTGAGCTGGCTCGGTGGTGAACCGCTCCTCTGGCAGCCGCTCGCGGATCTCACTCGTTATTGTAGCAACGAACTTCAGCTCCGGCTCAGCACGACGACCAATGGCAGCACCCTGCACCGACCCGAGGTGCAATCGCACCTGCACGAGCACTACGCGGAGTTGACGGTGAGCGTTGATGGGCCCGCTGCCATTCACGACCGCTTGCGGGGACGGGCCGGTCTCTCGGATCGTATTCGCAACGGCCTCCGCGCCCTCACCTCGCTCAAGCGTCTCACCGGACATGGCCCGCTGCTGCGGGCCAATGTCGTGCTGATGCGCGCCACCCTGCCCACTTTTCCGGACCTCTGCACCACGCTGGCGGACTGGGGCATTGAGGAAATCACCTGCAATCAGCTCGGCGGCCTGGACCGTCCCGAGTTCTACCCGGAAAACCGTCTCCTCCCGGATCAGGTGAGCTGGCTGGTGGATCAGTGGCCCGGGCTTGAATCCTCCCTCGCCGACCGCGGCGTCCGTCTTTTGGGTGGCCCGGCCTATTTGCAGCGGCTTGTCCTTACCGCCCAAGGCCGCCGCCTCCCTGTGGCCGACTGCCTTCCCGGCCGCACCTTCTGGTTCATCGATGAGCAGGGCCGCCTCGCTCCCTGTAGCTTCACCCCGGAGAATTATGGACTGCCCATTGCCGACCTCCACTCGGTCGCCGACTTGCTCGCCCTGCCGGAACGCTTTAGCCTTGCCCGCACCTGCCATCGCGCCGTCGCCTGCGAGGACTGCCACAGCACCCAGGTGTTTGCCAAATTCACGACTTCTCCAACTTCTCCAAAGGGGCTACGGGTCGGACGTGAAGAACTAAAGGCTGCTGGCAATTGCATGACCTGAGATCGAAGTTGTTTGCAGATGCAGCTCTTATCAATTCATAAACTCCACTACCGCTGCAACCACTGCCCACTGACTTACCGGCTTCCCTCGTCCCTTTTCCCTTACACCTTATCCCTCTCTCCGCATGACCCGCGAAGGCCCCCCGCTTGAAGCCCTTCTCCACCGTCTCACCGAGACACCGGCAGAGTTCCTGGATGAACCGCGCATCGGTTCCAAAGGGCGCGTGCACGTCGACTCCGTGGTCGCCGACCTCCTCCGCCTGCATGGAGACACGCCGCAGCCCGCCCCCCTCGCAGTCTTCGCCGGCACCGACCCCGCCCGCGATCGCAACCGCCTTGCCATTGCGCTGCTGCTGACCTGGCTGGTCGCGGATGACTGGTTCGTTGGCAACGGTGTCCCGAACGGGATCCTTCTCCCCCTGCTGGAGGGCACCTCCCGTGAGCTCGCCCAACAGACTGCTGCTGCGGCCTTCCTCTCCGACCCCGACCGGCGCGAGGAAATCACCCGACTCGCTCTTGCCCGTCTCGACCTCCGCCCTGCGGGGGAAAGTCCCGCGCAAGCCCAGGACCGCCTCACCAGCCTCAGCGCCACCGAGCGAGCCCGCGTCATCTCCGCTGCGCGGGCGGCCGAACTCCGGGCCCGGGAGATCCGTGAGGCGCTGGCAAGAAAGGCCGCTGAGGAATCGGCCGACAAGTACACCCGCGAATAAGTTCCCCCCTCATGACCGACGACCCCGTGCCCACGGACCAGGACCGCTTTCCCACGCTGACACCCGCGGGGCGGCGCGTGCTGGATTTCATGAAAGAACATCCGCATGCCCCGGTCTACCGGAATGAGAGCGGCAACCGGCTCCTGCCGCAGGAGGTGGCGCAGGTGCGGGCCTTTGAGTCCGAGGTCGCTGTCGGGTCTATCGACTGGACACCGGGCGCACCACCGAGGTGGTTGGAGAGCTTTGTGGCCCGCACTTATGCTGAGGTGCCACACTATCGCCGTCTGGGGGCACCCCCCACACGGTTCACGGACATACCCTCTCTCTCCCTGGCGGACCTGAGCCGGGATATCGCTGCCTATGTGCCGGACAGCGTGCCTGTGGATCGCTTGATGAACTTCCGCACCAGCGGGACCAGTGGCCACCCTCTGCTCCTGGACTCCCAGCCTGTGGTGGC
>JBGGMQ010001147.1:0-3830 GCA_041287975.1 Verrucomicrobium sp.
CCGCACGCCGTCCAGATCCCGAGCGCTGCCACTTCTTCTTCCACTCCCTCATCGGGCGCTCCGCCAATGATGCCCTCTCCCGCATCATTGCGCATCGGGTGAAAGAGGCGGTGGGGGGCAATGCGCTGGTCACGATTGACGACTACGGATTCCTGCTGTCACTGCGCAGCTTCCAGGAACTCGGCCAGGAGGAGTGGAAGGAGTTGTTTCATCCCGAGAATCTTGAAGCCGATCTAAAAGCCGCCCTGGCGGAGAGTGATCTGGTGAAGTGGCAATTCCGGGGCGTGGCCCAGACCGGTCTCATGGTGCCACGCAATCTTCCCGGGGCGGAGCGCAAGCTCAAGCAGTTGCGCTGGAGCGGGGAAATCCTGTTTCAAGTGCTCTCCAAACACGAGCCGGATCATCCTCTGCTTCAGCAGGCCATCCGCGAGGCCACGCATGTTTTCCTCGATCTCCCGCGGGCGGAGGCCTTCCTCCAGCAGGCCCACCAGATGAAGTGGCAGCTCATTGAGGTTCCTGTGGTCACGCCTTTTTCCTTCGGTATTTACGCCAGCAAGATCAAGGAGAGCATGATGCTGGAGGACCCTGAGGAGGCGATTGAGAGGCTTTGGAAGAAGTTTGAGAAGTATGAGGCGGGGGAGAGGGAAGTGAAGAGTGGAGAGTAGAAGTGGAGCGCGAGGTGTCAGGGGTGGATGGACGTTCTGGTTTTGACCACAGAGACGCAGAGGCACAGAGACTGAATTTTTAGACAGTATTAACAGAACTGACGGGATGGGGTGACGGTGAGGATGCGTGTCCAACTGAGTACAGACCTGACCGCCATGCCAACTCCTGCCCGTGCTTTCGTTCTTCCCGAACCCGAAGGGTTCACCATGAGTAGCCATGGGTTGGGCGAGTCTGACGAGGTCAACCCATGGAAAACCCGTCGAGTATTTCTACCACGGAGTGGTAGGCCCATCACGTTGGGTTTTCCCCTGATGGCATTGGCTATTGGACGGTTCAGTCCGTGCTGACCACGAGCGCCGCAGTTCTGTCCCAATGCTGTTGCTTGCGTCAATTGCCTCTGACGGAGATGAAACAACCCTCAATGCGGCCTCTCCCTGGCGAGTGCCAGGGTCTTCGGAACTGATTCAGTTGCTGAGAAGATGCTTTTGCTGGCGAAAAGGCTCGCACTGGGAAGATGTATCCTGACCCGCATAAATGCGGAACTCCAACCCTGTTTGCGAATGTGGAAGGGATTGTTGATTGGTTCTTGATGATGGCGAGTGTGTGTTAGTGGCGCGAACTGAGCCGACTAAAGTCGGTACTCCAACGCCCTTCGATGAGGTGGCGGGGTAACATGAAAGGGGGCGGTGTGGTGACACCCTCATAGACCAAAGGCGGGCGAGTTGCGTCTTGCGTCTAACTCCTAACCCCTAACGTCCCCTCACAACGCCACAGCAGCAACGGCGGGGGAAGAATCAATCTCGGTAAAAGTCAGATGGTGTTCGCCCCAGGCGAGTTCCAGGAGATTGCCCGAGGTGATGTCGCCCATGATTTGGCAGGTGAGCCCACGCGCGGCAAATTTTTCGCAGACTGCGGAAGCATTCTCTGGAGTGGCGGTAAGGAGATAACCGTAGCTGGGAAAGGAAAGGAGCCAGCGGCTGAGGTCCACGTCGGGAGGAGTAGGCATCTGATTGAGGTGCACCACGGCACCGACCTCAGAGGTGGCCAGCAGCATCGCGAGAGTGCCGAGCACGCCGCCATTGCTGATATCCTTCCCCGCTGTGACGAGGCCGGCTTCCGCCAGTGCTGGAAGAAGGGCGAGGTCGCCCTGGAGGCGCTCGGGAGGTGAACCGACACTGCCATTCCAGAAGACGGTACCCTCGCCACGATAGGCGGCACGGAGATCCACGGCCATGAGCAGGACATCTCCCGGTTTGGCATCGAAGCTGGTGATGAGCATTTTTGCCCGGCCTACGACAGAGACAGCCAGGAGAGGAGTGCGCCCCTTGGCAAAGCGGGTGGTGTGCCCACCGACAATGGGCACGCCGTACGCCGCAGAGGCAGCCTGCATGCCTGCCCAGAGTTCGGCAGTGACGGGAGAGCCCTCCTGGGTCCAGAGGACGTCGACAAGGGCGGTGGGGCGGCCGCCCATAGCCGCGATGTCGCTAAGGTTCACCATCACGGCGCTGTAGCCGGCGAACCAGGGGTCTAGTTCGATGAAACCCTCCATCATGCCTTCCGCCGCGAAGAGCAGAAAGCCGTCCCCATCTGGGATGGCCGCGGTGTCATCGCCGATGGCGATCTTCTGCGCGACACCCAGCGCCGGAGAATAGGCAGCGGCAATCTTGAGCTTCTCCGCGACGTTAGGATGCTCGCGAAGGCTAAGGGCCAGGGATTCCAACTGGTCGAAGGTCATGATGAGTTTTATCTTATATGCCTAATTTGTTTAAATAGAGCAAATTACGCATACAGATCTACAGGCAGAATCGCACTTGAGAGACGCATATATTATAATGTTCTCATATTTGCGTTGCATTAATGCGGAATTGGGCTAGAATTAGAGCGGTAACCATATTTAAACGCATTATGAAGCGCCAACCAAAACTCAAGTCGCAACGAATTCTCAAGTTGCTCAAGCAGTACGGCCCTGCATTGGCAGGACTCCTTGTTACCGTGCTCAAAATTCTTTTTACCACCTGACCCGTGGATTTAGCGCTCGCAGCTGGACCTAAGCCACCATCTGTGCGGGCGGGTAATGCGGAAGCTCTGCCTCCATGTGGGCGTGCATGCGACCATGCATGATTTCCTCACTTAGCTTGCGCCAGTGGAGCCGCTGAAAGAAGCGGGCATTCTGCTCCTGGACGTTGGCCAGGAAGCGGTCGCAGCCGATGGCACCGGCGGTGGAGACTGCTTTGTAGATGAGGCCAGCACCGAGGGCGCCGAAGCCGCGATGCACGGGTTGATGATTCCGCACACTCACGCCCGGGCTCATCTCCGTGAGGCGGCGGAAGTCCTTGTGAACGCAAAGACGGCTGCCATACCAGAGCCGGGGCTTACGCTGATCGATGCGCACGGTACCCACGATGTCATCCACCATGCCCGCGACGAGCACAGCACAAATGATAGGGATGGCATGATCATCCACCGCGTCGCGATCGTGGGTCACAAACACCCCTTGCTCTTCACAGAAAACGTCCCGGCGGAGCTGCCAGTAGCCGTCCAATTCCTGCGGGGTGGTGGCGATCTTGAAAACGAAGTCGCGGGGCTTGTAAGCGGGATAGGGATCAAAAAGCATGGTGATGACAGTTTGAAGGGAAATCTGAAGCTCGCGTCGACCGGGTCTAAAGCGACGCAGAGGATGTGCCAAAGGCAGGAGGGATCATGAACCCAGCGCGAGTTCGTTGAGCTTGCGGCTCACGACGGCTTTGGTGGAGTTGTTCCTGGCGTCGATGGCGTCCGCGAGGAACTTGGCGTCATCGGCCACGCCGGAGAAGCGTCCGGACCCCCAGGTGTACTGCCAAGGCAGACCTAGGAAATAGACACCCGGCACGGTGGTGACGCCGCGCTGGTGGCTGGGGTAGCCTTTGCCGTCAAACACTGGGATCTCCATCCAGCGGTAGTCTGTCTGGTAGCCCATGCTCCAGATGATGGAGCGGATGCCCTCTGCCTGGTAGTCGATCTCCAGCGAAAGCTGAGTGGGCTCCCAGAGGGGCTTGTAGCGATCCTCCTGCGGAGCATCAATGCCACGGCCTTCGATGTATTTGTCGATGGTGTTCTTGATGCTCTCCGCCACGTTGTCGGCGTTGTCGAGATTCTGCTTGAGATCGTCGCCAAACTTCAAAACG
>JBGGMQ010001148.1:0-2789 GCA_041287975.1 Verrucomicrobium sp.
AGGCAGTTTCACCCAGCTCCGGCAGCCGCCGTAACCGCGCTCATAGGGGAAGCTCCAGATCTCCGGCAGCGCATACATGCGCACCAGCGCCACGTGCAGACAGCTTTCTTCATTCCAGGCAAAGCGTTCACGCACCACCTCGTCCTTCCATACATGCAGCGGCTCCAGCGCGGCCACCTTGTCCCAATCGGTAAGGCGCCACACCTGATGCAGCTTCGCAAAGTAGCGTACATCCACACACTCGCGCTGCTCGTCCTGCGGCACTGTCACCTCGCCGGCATTCTCCGGCATCCAGCGCAATGATTCAGCCTGGGTGTGGAAGCCCGTGGGAAAGAGCCAGAACGCATCGTGCTGGAAATGGAATCCGCCTTTGCCTTCGTGAATGCCGCCCTTGCGCAGGATCAGCGTCTGCACGCCCTGACCGAGCGCTTCACATACAAAAGACCATTCTTTGAAACCGATGGGGGGCAATGGAGTCGATGGTTGAGAGTTGATAGCCGCAGGGGCAGCCGATCAGACTATCAACCATCAACCAAAGACCATCAACCTCTCACCTCACTTCAGTGGAAACAGCCACGGCACCAGAAGCACCGTCACCAGCAGCACGAGAATGGTGAAGGGAGTGCCTACCTTCACAAAATCACCGAATCGATATTGCCCCGGGCCGAGCACGAGGGTGTTTACCGGCGAGGACATTGGCGTGATGAAGGCGGAAGACGCTGCGATGGCCACCGTCATGGCGAACGGGACTGGGGAATAACCCAAGTGAGATGCCATGCTCAACGCGATGGGCGCCATCAGCACCGCTGTGGCGGTGTTTGAAACAAACATACTGATCAGGGACGTCAGCAGGAACAGGCTTGCCAGCAGCGTGCGTGGGCCAGCCCCCCCGGTCGCCTCCATGAGTGCGCGGACCGCCAGCTCCACGCCGCCGGTGCGTTCCAGGGCGATGGAGAAAGGCATCATCCCTGCAATCAATACCAGGCTCTGCCAGTGGATCGATTTGTAGGCGGAGTCCATGTCCACGCAGCGGAAAAAGCCCATCATCAAGCAGGCGATGAGGGCCGCGAGCACATTGGGCACCAGTCCGCTGACCATGAGGATGACCATCACCGCGAGGCAGAGGAGGGCGAAAGGCGCCTGGCTCATCGCGGGCGCCACATCCACCGCGTCGGCGGGCGGGCTCAGTACGACAAAGTCATGTGTCTGCCCTTTCAGACGGCGGATGGAGCTCCAGGGTCCCGCCACCAGGAGGATGTCCCCGATCTTGATCTTTTCCTCGAGCACTGCGCCTTCCAGCGCGACGCCCTTGCGGCGCAACCCCACGACATTCAATCCATGTCTTCGACGGAAGGCTGCCTCCAGGATGGTCTTTCCGATGAGGGAGGAATCCGGGGGCACCATCGCCTCGACCATGCCCACCTCACGATACCGGATCATGGCATGCTGGCTATCGAGTGGCAGAGACTCCAGCCGCAGGGCCTCCTGCATGTCTGCAGAAGTGTTCGAGGTGGAGAAGTGAACCAGCAGCACATCCCCTGCGTGCAGGACCATCTCCGCAGTCGGGTTCAGGATCTCCTGCCGGAACCGGCCTCTGCGTTCCACCGCCACCACATTCGCAGCGTGCTTGCGCCGCAGGGCCAGGTCCTTGAGCCGGAGACCGTCCAGAGGTGAGCCGGGAAGGACGCGCAGGCGCCCTCCGCTCTGTCTCAGGCGGTAGTCTTCGATGAAATTTGCCAGTCCACGTCCCCGCCGCTTCTCCGCCTGCGAGGTTTCTTTGCCGCCTCCCAGCCAGGACACCGTCAGCTTCATGTAGCCGATGCCCATGGCCAGGATGACGAGCCCGATCGGCGTGAAGCTGAAGAAAGAAAACCCTGCTCCTCCCGCGTGCTTCAGTGCGGAATCGAGCACCATGTTCGGCGGCGTGGCCACGAGGGTGATCATGCCGCTGATCAGACCTGCAAAGCTCAGCGGCATCATCAGCCGGCCGGGAGGCACCCGCAGGCGATTCGATACGCTCAGGACCACCGGGATGAACATGGCAACGACTCCGGTGGAGCTCATCACCGCGCCCAGCCCTGACACCGCCAGCATCAGCAGCACCATCAGCCGTGTCTCGTTGTTGTTCGCCGTGCGGACGAGCCACTCTCCCACTTGATAGGTGACGCCAGTGCGCGACAGCCCTTCACCAATGACAAAGAGTGCCGCGATCAGCAGCACGCTCGAATCGCTGAAACCAGCCAGGGCCTCGGGCACCGTGATCACGCCGGTCAGCGGTAGAAGGACCAGCGCCAGCAGCGCCACCACGTCCATCCGCGGCTTGTTGACCACAAAGAGCACCACGCATGCACTCAGCAGCGTCAGGACCCAGATCAGATCGGCATTCATGTTTCACAGTCATGCAACCCTGCATTCGAAGGCGGCGCAACCCGCTTTCTTGAAACGAATCGCTACAGCTTCGCCAGGATGACCGCAGATGAATTGATGGCATCAATGAACTGGCGCCAGCGTCCGAAGTCGCCCCGGCGCAAATGGGCGATGAGACGCGGCAGGTGGAAGATGCCTTCCTCATTCGCTTCATCCGGCAGCGCGCTGCCCTGCTCGATGCGGCCATCCACGATCAGATCCTTGAAGTCTTCATTGAGCGCATGCACCGCAGCGGCGGAGAGTTTGCGCTTCAGGCGGAAGACCACGCGCTCCCGCACATGACGGTAGGAGTGGAAGATGCGGTAGAACTGGAGAATCTCCTGCACCCCTTCTTCCACATCTTCCACACGGCGGATGAGCGT
>JBGGMQ010001149.1:0-10692 GCA_041287975.1 Verrucomicrobium sp.
TGTGAAGGGGCTCAACAAAGAGCTGAAGGAACTCAACAAGAATCCCCCCAAGGCTGATGCCGCACCCGCTGCAGCGCCGGCTACACCTGCAGCCCCGGCAGCCCCTGGGACCACGCCTGCAGTCGCCCCTGCAACTGCTCCTGCCGCAGCCGCTGGCAGTGTAGCGATCAAAGACGCCAAGCCTGAAAATTGGACCAATGCCGAAGGCAATACCATCCAGGCCACCTTGCTCGAAGTGAAGGCAGACACTGTCGTACTCCAATTGGCCAACGGCACGAAAGTGGACTATGCTCTGGCCAACTTCAACGACGTGTCGAAGAAGCGTGTGGAAGAGCTGAAGGCCTCCAGCGCGCGGTAATCTGGCGTTTGGAACTCATCGATTCTTGAAAAGGCGCGGCATAGTCCGCGCCTTTTCTGTTTCGTGCGAGGGGTGCGTGGGTCTTCGGGAGGATCGATTCCCTAAAGAAGGCATCAATTTGAGGGTCAGCGGTATGAAATGGCAAACCCGAATTCTCAGGACGCGCGATCCCGGAGGAACGACTCCGCCACCAAACCGCAATCTTCCTACTTACTTCGATGGCCAAGAAACCTGTTCCAGTCAGCCAGACCAAGCCGCTCAAGGCTCCTCAGGCAAGCACAGCCGAAACCCACATGGCCGTAGAGCCGGACGGCGTTGCCCTTACGACCAATCAAGGGTTGCCCGTCTCTGACAACCAGAACTCCCTGCGTGCAGGCGAGCGAGGGCCGGCGCTCCTGGAGGACTTCATTCTTCGGGAGAAGATCACCCATTTCGATCACGAGCGTATTCCCGAGCGCATCGTGCATGCCCGCGGATCAGCAGCTCACGGCTACTTCCAGCCCTACGAATCCTGCGCAGATATCACAAAGGCGGCCTTCTTGCAGAACCCCAAAAAGAAGACGGAGGTTTTTGTCCGGTTCTCCACCGTGGCGGGTGGAGCGGGGTCGGGCGATCTGCCTCGCGATGTGCGCGGGTTCGCCGTGAAGTTCTACACGTCAGAGGGCAACTTCGATCTCGTAGGAAACAACATACCCGTCTTCTTCATCCAGGACGCTTTGAAGTTCCCGGATCTCATTCACTCGGTGAAGATGGAGGCAGACCGCGGTTATCCTCAGGCCGCCTCGGCCCATGATACCTTCTGGGATTTTGCCTCTCTCATGCCGGAGAGCATGCACATGCTCATGTGGGCGATGTCGGATCGGGGTATTCCACGTTCCTATCGCATGATGGAGGGCTTTGGCATCCACACATTCCGATTGATCAATGAAGCAGGGGAGTCCCACTTCGTGAAGTTTCACTGGCGACCCACTCTAGGCACCCAGTCTGTCGTGTGGGATGAGGCCGTCAAGATCAACGGTGCAGACCCCGACTTCCATCGGCGAGATCTCTATGAGGCCATTGAGTCTGGCAGTTTCCCTGAATTTGAACTCGCGTTCCAGGTCTTCGATCAAGTCACGGCAGACAGTCTCGAGTTCGACGTCCTGGACCCCACCAAGATCATCCCGGAGGAAATCATTCCGCTGCGCAAGATCGGCAAAATGGTTTTGAACCGAAATCCTGATAACTTCTTCGCCGAAACGGAACAGGTGGCCTATTGCCCCAGTCATATTGTGCCAGGCATTGATTTCACGAATGACCCTCTGCTCCAGGGACGGCTCTTCTCATATTTGGACACGCAGCTCAGCCGGTTGGGAGGGCCAAATTTCCACCAGATACCCGTCAATAAACCCAAGGGCTGCCCCTTCCACAACATGCAGCGCGACGGCCTCCATCAGATGATGGTCCCCAAGGGTCGGGCGAACTACGAGCCTCAGTCTCTAGATCCAGCCGCGCCTCGGGAGGACCCTCGTCGTGGTTTTGTTACCTTCCCGGAAGAAACGGACGGCGCCAAGTTGCGGAAGCGAGCGGAGACTTTTGCGGATCACTACTCCCAGGCCCGCCTAGTATACGAATCACTCACAGAGCCGGAGCGGCGCCACGTTGCCAGTGCTTTTGCTTTCGAGCTGGGGCGTGTGGTCACGCCCCACGTGAGGTCGCGTATGCTGGGGCATCTCAAGATTGTCCATGCGGACCTGTACGCGGTCGTGGATGAAGCTCTTGGCACCCAAGGAGAAGCTGACTCCATCACGCCTGCCATCGCTCCCCGCAATCTCCCACCGTC
Source organism: Verrucomicrobium sp. (assembly GCA_041287975.1). Lineage (GTDB taxonomy): Bacteria > Verrucomicrobiota > Verrucomicrobiia > Verrucomicrobiales > Verrucomicrobiaceae > Verrucomicrobium. The sequence continues at coordinate 2,181 of JBGGMQ010001149.1, forward strand.
CCCTGCAATAAGCATTTTGGGTAAGGCACCTCAATCGCTCAAAGGTCGGAAGGTGGGCGTACTTGTCACCGATGGGTATGACGCGAGTCTTCTTGAGAAAATCCGCGCCGCAGTGAAGTCGGAGAAAGCAGATTTGGCTGTCATCGGGTTGAAAGTAGGCGGCGTCGTGGACGCTTCCGGGAATTTGACTCCGGTGGATATGGCACTTTCCGCAGCCCCATCAGTGTTTTTTGATGCCTGTCTCCTGCTTGCGGATGACGCTCAAGCCCGACTCCTCAGCCGGCAGGCCGCTGCAGTGGGGTGGGTGAGTGATGCCTACGCGCATCTCAAGGTCCTTGGCCACACCCTGGGGGCCCAGCCACTTTTGGATCGGTGCGGCGTTGAGGCCGATGCAGGTATCGTCGCTATAGAGGACAAAAGGTCCGTCGCGCGTTTTATCCAGACAGCCCGTGCCGGGAGAATATGGGATCGCGAGCCATCCCTTCGGACGCCGGGTTAGGCGATGGGTGCCTGCCTGCCCACGGGGACTCCCTGTGGTTTCGCTTGGCTTGGGGAGGGGGCACCTTCCCCTTCCACCAAGCTTGGCTTGTCAGTTGGTCCTTGCCCATTCCCCGGCAAAGTGGTGGGCCAGCCTCAGTTTTTGGGCAACATGGACAGAGATTCCGTAGGGATAGAGGGCGGGTTCGCCCAGACTGCCAGACACCTCATTCAATACCGTAGCCATGCACTGCCACCGTTGCAGCCAGGAAAGAAATGCGTCGTCCGCGGCCGGATTCTGAGGCAACACCACGGGCAGAAATCCAGCTTCGCCGGGCAGGATCTCCAACGGTACAGCCAGGTACTGGGCCTGGATTCCCAGCGTCTCGCAGGTCTCCATGCCGTCTACGATTTGGAGGTAGTGGGCCCACGTTTCTGCCCAATCCTCCCACGGGTGTGAGGCCGCGTACGCGGTGATGAATTTCTGATCCCATTCCGGCGGTGCGCCAAACGCGTAATGGCTGCTCAGCGCTGCGGCATAGTCCAGCCACTCATTGCCAAACCGCTCGCGGAAGGCCACTCGCAAAGGGGCTGCCCAGTCCGCTTCAGAAAGGAAACGCTGCCAGAAGTAATGGGCACTCTCATGGCGGAAGTGTCCCACCAGAGTCCGGTTGCTCTCCCCCAGTTGCTGCTGGTTGATCTGTCGGTAGGTGTCATCCGCTTCTTCCAGGTTCACGGTGATAACGCCATTCAGGTGCCCGGTCGTCACTTCAGGGTTGAGAACAGTGCTCACCATGTCGAAAGCCAGGCCTTCTTTTGGGTCTTCTGCCTTGCTCGGCAGACGTATGCCCAGTCTCAGCAAAGTGTAGAGCAGTCGTCGTTTGGCAGTTTCCATCCGGCTCCATAGCATGAGGTTTCTCTCAAGAGACAGATCCGGGATGGTCCGGTTCAGCCGACAGGAGACGCAAAGCCTTTCGGCGGACTGTATCGGTATCAGCCAGTTGCAAACGCCATGAAGCAGGCCGTTTTCGCACCTCCGCATTCCCGTCGTGGCCCCAACCAGCAACAGGGTGCTCGATTCTGGCTCGTAGCCAACTTCTCTCTGGCAGCGGGGGCACTGGGTAGTTGCGAAAAAGAGGATGTGCCCGCAGTCGCAGGTGAATTTTTGCATGAGGGGAGAAGTCCTTCCAGGATTGAGGCGACAGCAGGTCAGGGGCACCTACAAACTCAGAGCGTGTTGTCGGGACTGGTGGGTGTCAGCCAGTCTCGCGCCAACAGGCCCCCAAGTCTATCAATACGCCCTCAGATCCCGTTATACTGCGCAACCAACTCAATGCCCATGGTGCTCCGTCAGCATCTGGAGCCCCGCCTCCTCCTCACGGCCGGCTTTCAGAAGGCACACGCAGGTAAGGCCGCGCACTTCCCATTCATCCGGCCAGAGGTCCAGGATGACCAGGCCTGCATCTGCCGCAGCATCCCAAAGTCGTGCGTGGATGAAGAACTTCAGTTCCGCTACGAGGAAGGGGAGGCTGGATTGCAGATCCTGCGGGACCTGCATCAACTCCTGCTCGGCACGCTGGACCATGCCCAACTCTGAGTAGCCCTCGCTACGCAGCAGGGAGCGATGAAATTCCTGTACCTGGAAGGATGTAGTCATGAGTGTCGCTTTTCATATCTGGATCGGTTGCGTGAGGTTCGACGGCCTTCTCTCTAGCGAAAAACGCATATTCACATCCGCCAGGATGGGAGACTGCGATCCACTGGCGATTTTATCACCAAATCGTAACTATCATGCCCCTTGCAGAATCCTCCCCATCGTCGAGTCAGTCTCAATCAGCTCTAGCCACACCCGTAGAGATGGCCCCGGGGTCGGAAGCTCCGAGGGTTGAGGGAATGGGCGCCATTCTCACAGAACAGGGGGTGGCGTTCCGAGTTTGGGCACCTCATGCGGATTCTGTGTCCGTTATAGGCACCTTCAATGACTTCAACCCTGAGGCGTCCCCCTTGGGAAAGGAAGACGGTGGTTATTGGTATGGACTGGTGGCCGAAGCACAGGCCGGGGCCGAGTACAAGTATTGCATCCGGAACGGCGAGCAGGTGTTGCGGCGCATCGATCCCTACGCCCGACAGGTCACCAATTCTGTTGGCAATGGGGTCGTTTATGAGGATACATTTGACTGGGGTGATGACAGCTTCAGACTCGCTCCCTGGAACGAGTTAATCGTGTATGAACTGCACATCGGCACCTTTGCCCGCACTGAGGAAGGTAAGCCTGGCTCCTTCGACGATGCCATCAAGAAGCTTCCGTATTTGAAGGCACTGGGCATCAATGCTGTCGAAGTCATGCCCATTGCGGAATTCGCTGGCGATCTTTCGTGGGGCTACAATCCCGCCCACATATTTTCCGTGGAAACCGCCTATGGTGGACCTGATGCCTTCAAGCGCTTCGTAAAAGCGGCACATGGTCTCGGCATTGGCGTCATTCTTGATGTGGTTTACAACCACTTTGGCCCTTCTGATCTGGATATCTGGCAGTTCGACGGATGGAGCGAGAACAGTAAAGGCGGCATCTACTTCTACAACGACTGGCGCTCCACCACTCCCTGGGGGGACACCCGGCCCGATTATGGTCGCGGAGAGGTGCGGCAGTACATCCATGACAACGCCATGATGTGGCTGGCAGACTACCGGGTGGACGGTTTGCGTTATGACATGACGCTCTACATGCGCAGCGTGTCGGGGAATGGTGGCGACGATATCCCTGAAGGCTGGTCTCTCGCGCAGTGGATCAACCGTGATGTGGCAGCACGATTCCCGGGTAAGATCACGATCGCCGAGGATCTCCGGGGGAATGCCCATCTCACGAGGCACGAAAGTGAAGGCGGGGCAAATTTCTCCAGTCAGTGGGATGACCGCTTCGTCCACCCCATCCGCGCGGCTATCATTACCGCTGACGATGCCCACAGAGACATGGATTCTGTGAAGAACGCCCTGCTCCACCGCTACGGCGGGGATGCGTTCACCCGTGTGGTGTATACGGAATCTCACGATGAGGTGGCCAACGGCAAAGCTCGTGTGATTTCAGAGGTTGATTCCGAGAACCCGGAAGGCTGGTATGCACTGAAACGGTCCACGCTGGGGGCGGGGCTGGTCCTCACCAGTGCGGGCATCCCCATGCTTTTCCAGGGGCAAACGGCACTTGAAGATGGCTGGTTTCAGGACACTGCCCCCCTCAACTGGTCCAATGTTAGGAGATTCTCCGGTGTTGCCAGGCTCTACAGGGATCTCATAAGTCTACGACTCAATCGCGAGGGCGTGTCCAAAGGCCTGACGGGGCAGCACACCGCCGTGCACCACGTCAATCAAGCGGGCAAGGTCATAGCCTATCTCCGGACTGCGGAGGGTGGCCCTGGTGACAGCACTCTCGTTGTTGCAAATTTCTCTGCGACAGGTTGGGATGCGTATGACGTGGGTGTCCCTGTGGCCGGCAAGTGGGCGTGCCGGTTCAACAGCGACTGGGGTGGCTACAGGCAGGATCTGGAGAACTTCACCGTCCTTGATGTGGAGGCTGTGGAGGAGGAAAGGGATGGTCTGCCTGCCAGGGCCACGGTTGCCGTGGCACCCTACTCTTTGAGCATCTACAGTCTCGACAGCTGAATAAATTTTAGAGTTTGGCGTGCGGAGGTGGCTGCAGAGGCCGCCTCCGCCTTTTCGTTTTGTAAGGCGGACTAGTGAAATAATTTCACTTCCAACGCCGCGGGCACAGGCTTTTTCGCGCAGTTTGGAACGCTGGAGCATTCATGCGCCTTGTAGATCAATGCTCTACCGACGTTCGACAAGCAGGTGGCAAAAGCTCGTGCGAGCACTTTTGTTAGTTGCATTAATGCAGATTCAGACTAACAACGGAGAATATGACCATTAGTTCTTCTCAACCCTCATTGGAGCAATTGAAACAGGCGGTTGAGATTGCCGAAAAAATTGCCCGTCTCGAAAGCGAGCTTGGTGCCCTGCTTTCGGGCACCTCAAGTCCCGCTGCTCCGACTCCCAGAGGTCGCCGTCCCAAAGCAGTTCCCGCCGCCAAGTACAAGAAATTTGTAGATGATGAAGCCGCAGTGGAGAAGCCCGCCCGCAAGAAGCGCGTAATGTCCCCAGAAGGCCGTAGGCGCATCATTGAAGCCCAGAAGAAGCGCTGGGCTGCCAAGAAGAAGCAGGGTTAATCTGGCTCTTCTTCCCTCCTCCTGGTGGGAATGACACTCATTCGCCTCGGACCCGAGGCACGAACGGCATGGGGCCTTTATTCCCCATGCCCTTTTTGTTTGTTTGTTTGTGAGACTGACTGTCAGTAGCAGTGGACAGTGGCAGTTTTATCCAAGGGAGTCCCAAGCCTAACCACCAGCGCGCAGGACTGGAGCGAATCAGGTGTGCTATGAAAACACTTCCTCGCCCGTCTTCCGAGAACCAGGCGGCATCCTCTGTCAAACCTTCGCGCTTTTCCGGGTGGACCACCATCCGTTGGGGCAAGCTTTCGCTCCGGGGCTGGGCCGAACTGGTCGGCATAACTGCCGCAATCGCGGTAGTGCTCGCCATCGTGTTCGTACGGAGGGAGCAGATCGAATACCGACCAGGGCATACCTTTGCTGTTAGCGATCCATCATTTTTTGGTTCTGCCCATGCTGCTGCCAATCCGGTGCCAGTGGAGGGCAACCGGGTGACCCTCCTGCACAATGGCAATGGCATCTTCCCCGTCATGCTGGACTCGATCAAAGGGGCGAAACACACCATCAACTTCGAGGCATTTATCTTTCACTCGGGCAGGGTGGGGCACAAATTCATCGAGGCGTTTTGCGAGCGAGCGAGGGCGGGAGTGCAGGTTCGCATTTTGCTGGATGGAGTTGGCTCCAGCACCTCGCTTGAAAACTCGGATGTCGCCCGCCTTCAGGACGCTGGTTGCAAGTTCGCTTACTACCACCCGACGCGGGCACTCCGGCTTGACCGTATCAACCGGAGGACTCACCGGCGCGTGATGGTGGTGGATGGCAAGGTGGCGTTCACCGGAGGAGTGGGATTTGCCGACGAATGGGAAGGTGACGGTGCGAAGCCGAACAACTGGCGTGAGATGCATGCCAAACTTGAGGGGCCCATTGTCGCCCAGTTCCAGAGTGCCTTTCAGCAGCACTGGCTTTCAGAGACCAAGGAACTTCTCACGGGGGAGATACACTTCCCCGTACTGGCCCCAGCGGGCGGGTTGAAACTGCAGATGACCACTTCAGACGAATTCACGGTCGCTGCGCTGCCATTGATCCAGGCCGTGGCCATCGCTGCCGCAGAAAGGTCCATCTACATCACCAACCCCTACTGCACCCCCACGGACGACCAGGTCTGGCTTCTAAGTGAGGCGGTGAAGCGGGGGGTGGATGTGAGGATGATTCTCCCTGGAAAATACAACGATCAGCCCGCCACGAAGGCGGCTGGCAGAGGTAGCTATGGCAAACTGCTGGCGGCTGGCGTGAAGATCTACGAATTCAGCCCTACCATGATCCACTCAAAAACTCTCGTGGTGGACGGTCTTTTCGCGATGATCGGCACCTCGAACTTGGATGCCCGTTCCTCTCTGATCAATGAGGAGATCGACGTGTCCGTGTATGATCCAGACTTCGGTGCAGAGATGAACCGGGTGTTTCTGGAAGACTTCAGAAATTCCAAGGAGTACAAGTTGGAGGATTTCCAGCGTCGTCCGCTGAAGGAGCGCGTGGGAGAGTGGCTCGTGCGTCCCTTCCAGTTCCAGCTCTAGGTGAGAGGAGCAATGCTGCAAAAAGTAGATAAGCTATGCATATTTTGAGGCTCGTGATCCTCCCGCTCCGATTCTCAGGCATGTCCCTCACATACCAACCTTTCGCTACCATTCCCGAGGTCTTGGAACTCGGGAAACAACTCAACAAAAACGTGGGTGAAGGCGAGCGCCTTCTTAGCATTGCCGGATCCACGGCTCTGTACCTCCTCGCGGGGCAGTCGACCGGGATTAAAAGTCTTGCGCTCTATGCCGGTGCTGCGGCTCTCTTCACGCGTGGGCTATCGGGTCATTGTCCCCTCTACTATCACACGGGTGCCACAACGAGCGTAGGGAGAGAGTAAGTGCTTTGTTAAGAAAAGACAAAACTGGCCGAGGATCTACTCTTTGCCCTCGTTCTCAAGCTGTTTTCTGTCAGCCTCGGCTTTCTCCTTCATGCCTACGGATTCATAGATCTTCGCCCGGTTGGTTAAAGCCACTTTCCGCAACTCTGTAGGCGCGCCAGGCACAGCCAACAGGTCGTTGAAACACTGTAGAGCCGCCCACCCCCGATTCATCTTGCCGTAGATGCTGGCTTTATGGGCGTTGATCTGTGCCAGGTCGTAAGGTGTTGCCTCCTCCAGAGCTCGGATGTGATCGGCATCAGCCAGGGCGAAATCGTACTTCTTCAGCTGCATGTAGTAAATGGACCGAAGTTTCATCATCATAATGAATGACGCTGCCGGAACATTGGGCACGAGAATGGCGCGGGTCAGAAGTTCGATGGCCTCTTCAGTCTTACCCGACTCTTCAGCCAGCAGAGCCAGTTTGCCGTATCCGGCAGCCAGGTTGTCGGGTCTCGCGCCTTTGAGTTCAATCAGGCGTTGCAGGTCCCTCTTGGCCTCGTCTGGACGTCCCTGTTGTTTGTGAATCGTCGCACGGTCCACAAGCGCCCGGCCGAGTTGGTCTGGCTCAGTCTCTTTCAAATCAATAGCTTGGCTGAGAGCCAGGAGTGCCTCGGAAAAGCGCTTGTTTTTGATGTGGTCAATTCCGCGAAAGACCAAAGCCTGGGCCAGCAAGTCGGGTGGGGTGTCTTTGTTGTCGATGAGGACCATGCTTTCTGCCACGGCGGCCTCAGCCCGGTTGGTTCTGTTCAGGATGGCGACTCGCTGCAGTCTGGCCACCGCCTGTTCCCGCAAGGGTGGGCCGGGCAGCTCTAGTATTTCCTGATACGTACGCAGGGCCGGCTCCGCATTTCCCTCCTGGGAATACGTTTCTGCCAGGACATAGAGGGCCTTGGCCTTGATTGAGGCAGGGGGTTCGGGAGTCGTCTCCAGTGCCAGTTTGGCATTGTCTCTGGCTTTTTGCAGGCTGGCCTTCTCCAAGTGCATGGACGCAATGAAGGTCAGGGCGTTGGCTCGCTGTTCCGGTGCCATGGCTTTCACTTCCATCGCCTCGGTCACGTCTCGGATGGCGGCGTCCTTCTTTCCAATCTTGGACAGGATGTCCGCGCGTCGCAACAGGACGGATTGTCGTTGGTCCTTGTCCAGGCCGCTGGCGGTGGCCAGGGTGCTGAGATCTTCAACGGCCTTGTCGAGATTTCCCACCTCCTTGTAAAGCATGGCGCGGCCCATCAATACCTTGGCCACCGTCTGAACGGGCGCATCTGGCACGCTGACGGCGGCAGTATAGGCGCTGAGGGCCTTGTCCTTTTCGCCCATTTTGAGCCGCGCTTCGGCGGATGATCCCAGCGAGAGTGCCCGAAGTTCCGCTGGTACAGGATCAAAGGTGGTGGCTGCCTCGTAGGCCAGGGCGGCCTTTTCCCAGTTCTTTTGTTTCATGTACCCCTCACCCTGCCCGTGAGATGCATGGGACCTTTGCTCCGCAGTGGCAGTTTCGGCGTCCATGACCTCTTGCAGGAGTTTCAGTGATGCTTCCGCGTCCGAATTCAACAAATTGGCCGCCTTGCGAATCTTTTCAGTGAGCTCCGCAGGCCCTTCGAGTTTGTCGGTAAGTTGAGGGTTGCGGGCTTTTTCCCCCGGCTCCTCCACTTGAGCCATGACCATGGAGAGTGGAGTGACAACCAGCATCAACGTCCTCACGAACGCAGGACCTCCTCGCAGCAGCAGTCGGACATTCATGCCCGCCATGCTACAAAACTCGCCTCAATCTTTGAAGGCTAAAACATGACACATTTGTCGCGCCATCATTACAATTCGCCTTTGGTGCAGGATTCCGTCCGCCGATCAATGGCGGTTTGGCGCTGGG
>JBGGMQ010001150.1:0-4266 GCA_041287975.1 Verrucomicrobium sp.
GTTATTTCAACGCGAAGAAAAACCTCACCGGCACGCAGCTCTACCTGACGCTGACGGATGAGGGCAGCGCCGAGATCGCCCAAACGCGCAGCCGCGGCACGAACCTGCGCATCAGCTTCGGCCTGGGCGTCACCATCGAGGCCCTGCGCGATACCGATGCCAAGATCAACGGCAAGCGTCTCAAAGAAGGCACCAAGATCGAGGCCTCCATCGAGGACAAGATCATCGCCAAAGGCGAGGTGGAAATCTCCCTGCAGGAGCTGCGCCGCCGCGCCCGCGAGTTCGGGGAGCAGTTCCGCCTCGAGGGCAGCCGCAATACTTACCTGGTATCGAACAATCCTGACCTGCTCGATGAGGGCGACATTCTCCTCTCCCAGGATGGTGACGGTGAGATCCTGCTCAAGATCATCTGCAACTACGAGGACAAGACGGGCGAGCTGGAAGTGCTCCGCTCCGACCGCCCCATCCTCGTAGGCAGCATTCCGATCAAGGATCGCGCCATCCTCAATGATGGGGACACGCTGACACTTGGCGAAGGCCAGTACCTGCGCTGCCACTTTGCGGACCGCATCATCGAGGAGGAGCGGAACATCATCCGCCAGATGGAGCTGCGCGAGCTGGCGCATCGCTTCGACCAGCGGGACACTGCGCTGGATGGCATCAGCCTCACGGCCCGTCGCGGAGAGATGATCTGCGTCATGGGTCCCAGCGGTTGCGGAAAGAGCACCCTGCTCCGTACCATCGGTGGCCAGCTCAAGCCGAAGTCAGGCGACATCCAGATGAATGGCTTCCCCCTCTACGGAAGCCTGGAAAACCTCTGCCCCTACATCGCCTACATCCCGCAGGAGGATGCCTTTGACCCCCTGCTGAAGGTTCAGGAAAACCTCGACTTCTCCGTCGCGGTGCGCTGCCCTCACCTCCCTGGCGAGGAGCGTCGCAAGCGCGTGGATGCGAAGCTGGTGGAACTCGGCCTCAATGAAATGCGGCACCGCCTGGCGGGCACGCCGCAGCAGAAGTTCCTGAGCGGTGGCGAGCGCAAGCGGCTCAACGCCGGCCTGGACATGATCGGCATTGCCGATGTGTACCTCTTTGACGAGCCGACCTCAGGTCTCTCCTCAAAGGACTCCGAGCACGTGCTCGATCTCATCCGCTCCCTGGCCCGCAACAAGATCGTCCTCGCATCCATCCACCAGCCGAGCATGAAGCTCCTGCAGATGTTCGACAAAGCCCTGCTGCTGGATAAGGGCGGCAAGATGGCCTACTTCGGCACGCCGCAGGGCATGCTGGAGTACTTCTGGCAGGCCTACTGCGAGGAGACCAGCCCCCAGGACGACAACGCCCCGCCCACCCCCATGCCCGACATGGTGACGCCGGACCTTGTCTTCGACGTGCTGGAGACCCCACTCCGCGACATCAGCGGTGACGTCATTCACGAGCGCACCACCGACGGCCATCTCATGCCCGCGCGGCGCTTCCCGCCCAACTTCTGGCGGGACCGCTACCAGACGCACGTGATGATGAGCAGCATGAACCAGACGGAGACGCGTCGCGAGCAGACCTTGCGCGATGAGTCCCGCAGCGGCGAGTCATTGTCCCAGCATCGGAAGCTGCCGCGTCCGCCCCATCACAGCGTGCGGGAGGAGTCCATCCTCTTCGCCACCATGCTGAAGCGGGCCTTCCTGAGCAAGCTGCGCAATCGTGCCAACCTCCTCACCACGCTGCTGGAGGCCCCCATGCTGGGTTTCCTCATCTCCATGGTGCTGCGGTACTCGGAGGATGAGTCGTACAACTTCGCGAGCGCCTTCCACATCCCCACCTACATCTTCCTGACACTGGTGGTGGCCATGTTCCTCGGGCTGACGAACAGCGCGGACGAAATCATTCGCGACCGCCCGATGCTGAACCGGGAGCGGAATCACAATCTGCGCGTGCGGTACTACATCGTGGGGAAGATCCTGTCCCTCTCCGCCTTCGCCCTCGTGCAGTGCATCATTTACCTGCTCATCGGGAATGCCGTGCTCGAGCTGCGGGAGATGTTCCTCGTCCATCTCTTCTGGATGTTCATGACCTCGCTCACCGGAGCGTGTCTGGGCCTCCTTGTGTCTGCTCTGGTGAGCGACATCCGCACCGCGTTGAACATCATTCCCCTGCTGCTCATCCCCCAGATCATTCTGGGCGGAGCTTTGATCAAGTACGAGGAAATGAACCGCAACCTCGACTTTGTCTACTCCATCCGGCAGTGGGCGGAGAAGGGGGAGGACCGCGACACCAGCGAGGCCAGCAAGCTGAAGGTGCCGCTCATCTGCCAGCTCATGCCCCTGCGCTGGTCCTATGAGAGCGCGATTATTTCCCAAGCCCGGCTCAATCCCCTCTCCCGCGCCCAGTCCGTGCTGGAGGAGCGCATCCAGGGTCTGATCAACCTGCCGCGCCACATCCCTCTGACCGAGGAACAGCGGGCGGATCTGGATCTCACGAAGCAAGCCCTCGCCGTGGTCTCCGGACTGCAGGATGTGGATGCCTCAGGCGTGAGCGGCCGTCTTCGCCGCATCCAGGACAGCCTCTCCAGCGGAGCCTTGAACCCCGAGGACATGAAGTCCAAAAAGGGCGTCAGCGCCGAGGAGATTTATGTGAACCGCAAAGTGCTCGACCTCGTGACCAAGGCCGAGATGGAGCGTGAAGATTACCGTCGCACCGCCAGCCCGAACGTCTTCTTCGGGACTGTGAAGACGTATCCCCTCTTTGAGACCGCGGAAGAGCCCGCCGGTGCGGCGAAGCCTGCCGAATCAGGTCGCTCCAGCACCATGGGATCCCTCGGTGGCGGCAACAGCGGGTCTATTTCGAGCGCCAGCTCCAATGCCAATGTGAAAAAGGTGAAGCCTTGGTGGCAGGAGCTACGGGTGAACACGCTGTGGCTGAACTTCACCGTGATGATGGTCACGCTCGTGGTCGTGATTGCGATTTTGGACGTGTCGTTGAGACGGCAGTTGTCGAGGGTGTGATCCGGTGCGTCAGTGCGTCAGTGCGTCAGTGCGTCAGTGGGGAGCGCGCGCTTCCAGCGTGCCGCCTTCTGCATCTTGCAGAAGGCTCACGGTCGCAGGGTGCTAGAACGGACAAGGAAAGTGGAATGTCGCCGGCTCATCAGTGCGTCGTCGTTGAATTGGGGAGTGTAGACTGCCCGCCTGCTGCAAGGGAGGCCTGCCCGCAGCTCAGGTGTCAGGGGATGCGACAGTTCGCAGTCGAACCAACATCTATCCTAAAAAGGAAAATGGTGGGTGAGGCTATAGGTCAAAGAGGTTCTGCGCCCGGCGATGGCCGGGCCTGTCACGGCCGATGATTTCTCCTTCCCGGGCCCCGTCTCACCCCGACAGCAACAGCCGGGCTTCCGGCGGCAGCCCCGGCAGCCACTTTCCTCCCAGCAATGGTCGCAACAACTGCGTCAGCAGCAGCGTCCACTTCTGCGTCGGAGTCCATCGCTCCGTGATGGAGTTCATCTCCTGTAACTGCCTGCTGGTCAACGTCACCGCGACGGCAATGTCCTCACGGTATTCGTGCAGCAGGCTCACTTTCACTGTGCTTTGCCCGGCACTCTGCACCTGTCGCGCCACTCCCTGCATCAACGCCGGCCGGCTCGTGATCGCCTCCCGGTGATGCTCCGCGTCATAGAAGCGCACATACAGGTTCCACCAGTTGTAAAAGAGCGCCCCCAAGTTGGCCATGATCCGGCTGGGGGCCAGCTGGCGTGTGGTGTAGCCATTCCAACCCCACTGGTTTTTGAGCTCATCATACACGTTCTCCGCATCCCCACGGTTTCGGTAGAGACCCGGCATGCACACTGTCGGGTAGCTCTGCTCATCAAGAGAGGTGACCAGCACTGCGATCTTCCCACTCCAGGGCGTGGCCTGAGAGTCCCAGCCCGCTCCCTGGGCACCTTTCATGGCGTGCGGGTCTCGGCGTCGCCGGGCCTTGTCCCCCACAGGAGCCTGCGCGGGTGACTCCCGCACCAGCACCAGACGGCGCGTCTTGCTCCAGCCACTCAGACGGATCGAGGCTTCAATGGCCTCCCAGCCTTCCCCGGCATCCCGCCACCGTGCCCCTTGCCCCAGCAGCATCTGCACCAGCGTCTTGACCTTGGGGGTGCGGCGCAGCTTGAACAGATAGGGCAGCCCCCGTTGCTCAAAACCCAGCATGATGCCTTCATTGCCGTAGGCACAGTCGGCCCGGGCAAAGGTCGGCCAGTGGCTGCGGGGCAGCTTCTCAAGCATCTCC
>JBGGMQ010001151.1:0-3493 GCA_041287975.1 Verrucomicrobium sp.
GTCCACGCCGAGCCGCCGGCCGGTCGCACGGGGAGGGGGCCCGGCGGTGAGAAACCTGCGGCGTCCGCTGTGACGACCCCGCTGTCAGAGAAGCAGCCCTACACCCTGGCACGCACGGAGGAGCGGTTCATCACCTCGACCGCGGGCAAGGAGTACCGCATCATGATATCATGGCCGGAGGGCAGGGCGCCCGATTCGGGGTTTCCTATAACCTATGTGCTGGATGGGGATGACATCTTCCCCATGGCCACGGCCACTCTCCGCGTGCAGGCCGGCACGGAGAAGCTCTCCCAGCACAACGCGATCAGCCCTGGCTTGATCGTGGGCATCGGCTACCGGGGCAAGAGCGGGCGGAGTGTGGATTACATCCCCAATGTGCCGAAGCAGGGCCCGCCCGAGACCTATGTGGACGGTCGCCCGTATCCCGAGCAGCCCGTGGGCGATGCAGAGACGTTCCTCGACTTCCTGCTGAAGGAACTGAGGCCTGCCATTGAAAAAGACTACGCGGTGGACCGCACCCGCCAGTCCCTGCTGGGCAATGGCTACGGGGGCCTCTTCGCCCTGCATGTGCTCTTCACCCGGCCAGAATCCTTCCAGACTTATGTCGCCTCCAGCCCCTCGGTCTGGTGGAACAACAAATACATCCTGCAGGAGGAGGCGGAGTTCGCGAAGCGCGTGCAGTCCCAACCGGTCCAGGCCACCCTCGTGATGTCGGCGGGAGAGTTGGAGCAGACGCTGACCCAGCATGAATACTCCTGGCCTGATGGCCCCCGAGAGGAGCATGCCTCCAAAACGGCCCGCCGCCGTATGGTGGACAACACCCGGGAGATGTCCTGGCGTCTGATCAAGCTGGAAAGCAAAGGTCTGAAGTCCAGCTACCGTGTTTTCCCCGGCGAGAGCCACAAGTCCGTCATCCCTGTGGCTGTGGCCAGTGCCCTGCCGCTGGTGTTCCCCTCGCTGCCCGGCTCCGGTCCGGTGGATGACAAGGAGTCCGGCAAGGAGAAGGCGAAGACCGCCGAGGCAGGGAGCAGCCTGCCTGACACCGTGAAAGCCAAGTGAAGCCGCAGCGCCAGAGAGGCAGCGCGCTGATCATCACCGTGCTGCTGCTGGCCGTGATCGCCGCGGTGGTCGTGGGGTTTCTTACCTCCGTGCGGGTGGAGCGGTCCGCCGTGCATGCTCATTTTGAGCGGCAGCGTGCGGGACGGTTCGCCGCCTTCGGACTGGAGCAGACTATTGCCACTCTGCGGCGGGAAACCGCCTGCCGGGTGGAGGTTCAAGACCTTGACGGAAAAAAGCGGCGCAGTTTCCAGAACTACCTCACGCATCCCGGAGGCCTGATTGTACCGGAGATACCCACGGCGCCTGCGGCCGCAGATGCCGTTGCCCCTTTTCAACTCAAGCGCGAGGTGCCGCTCTCGTCAGGGCGGGCCACAGTGCTTTCGCATACGGCTGCCGATTCGGTGCTTGACCCACCCAATCTGAATCTGCCCGTGTACTCCAGTGAGGTGCCCGCGCATCTGCTCACGGAGCGGACAGATGCCACCGGGGCTGTGGCCGTGATGCCAGTGAAGTGGATCTACGTGCGGCAGAACCAACACGGTCAACCGCGCAACCCAGCGGTATGGACGGAGGAGCTGGATGAAAGCGAGTCCCCAGTGGTGGATGCAGGTCGTCCCATCGTGGGACGGCATGCTTATTGGGTGGATGACGAGAGCACGAAGATCAACTACAACACGGCCTGGAAGCGCGACCCGGGGCCCAATCCGAGTGCGCACTCCAACCCCAACCGCGCGGCGCATCCCAGCCTGGTGAATCTGATGGGCCTGGCAATGCCAGACGGCACGCTGGCCACGGAGGGCACGGTGGACACCCTCTTCCGTTGGCGGGATCGCACTCCCAGCCGCCCCTTCAACTCCTTTGCCGATGCCCGGCAGGCAGATCCGGGTTTGCTGCAATTGCTGGATCACAACAAGTTCGAACTCACCTACTACAATCATGATCCAGACATGAACTCGTTTGGCGAGGGGCGTATTCTGCTCACCACGCGCCGGGATCTGGTTCCGGTGGTAAACGGTGTGCGCACGCGTCCTTTCCTGGACATCATGCGGGAGGATGTGGAGCCGTATTATCTGGATTCGGGTCTGCGGGATGACATCGCTGGTGGTCAGCAGGACTGGCGGGGCGCGGTCAATGGCAGCACTGTACTCCCAAACAAGTTCGACACCACGGTGCGCCTGCTCATGCACTATCTGGAAGCGAAGAGCTGGCCGGTGGCTCCAGGCTCCTCCTTCCGTGATAAGTTGTTTCCTGGATCCACGGTCGGCGATCCCCGCCTGGCGCAGCTGGCGGTGAACATCATCGAGTACGTACGGGCCAAGGAATCCCGTCTGACGGCTGTGGCTCCGCTGCACTGGGGGGTGGATGCTGCGGGCAAGTACACGCTGCATGCCAGCGTGGCCCTGGGGCCGGACTCCTGGCAGGGGGTGAATCGCAACCCCTTGATCACAGAGATGGCCATGACGGTAGCGGCCGTGCCGGTGACGATGCCCGTGGGAGCCTCCAGCACCCCGCCTGACTGGCCCCGGCAAGAGGGCTCCAGCCAGCCCCGCCCGCTCTACCCCTGCCAGATGAGAGTGGAGCTGCATCTGCCCTCCAACTACCAGGTCGTGGACAGCGGTGGCTTGACCGGGATTGTCATGGTGCCGGTGAAAACGGTGCCCTTGCCTGTAGGATCGCAGGGCTGTTGGTTCATCGATTTTCACGAGACCCATACCGCAGGGCGCACTTACTATGCCTTCTCGCCGCAGGTGAATTCCATGGTGCCGCTAGCCTCTCACTCCAGCCGGGCGCTGCCGTTGCAGACGGGGGATCTCGCTGGCAAAAGCACCACGACCCTGCGCCCCGGCAACTATGCCACGGTGACCAAGACGGTGTACCGGGAGCAATCTCACGCCGAGGCTCCCGAGGCTGCTCTGCGCTGCTCGCTCTATCAGGGCACCAGCGGGGCGGATGGCCTGCTACAGGGGGATCCAGCCCGCTGGTCCTGCTTCAATCAGGCGCCGCATCGTGAATCAGTGAAGTATATAATCAGTGCCCCAGGCACGGTGACGGATGCTACCCTGCCCTCCGTGGAAGTGGATGACCCACGGGTGAATGTCAGTGTGAAAGACTGGCAACCTGCCAAATCTGGGGCGAACACCTTCGGCTCGGTGAGTTCCCTCTCCACATTGGGCAAGGTTCCGGTTGTCACGCCCGGCCTGCCGCAGCAGGATACAGACGCCGCCGGCCTGCTCACTGAGTACGGCTGCCTCATGCCTCCGCCTCTGGGCGCGGGCACCAACGCGGACCCAGGAGACAACGGATACGTCACCACTGTGGGCGAGTTGGGCTACGTGTGCACTGGTGTCGACGCGGGCGGCACTGGCACCCCCTGGCGCACCCTACGCCTCCAGCCGAATCGCGAAACCACGAGCTCGGTCGTGCCAGACTGGGC
>JBGGMQ010001152.1:0-8005 GCA_041287975.1 Verrucomicrobium sp.
GGCAAAGACCACCCATATCACCGCCACGGCGAGGTTGATGGGCCAGATTAGCTCCGCGTACTCCTTGCTGCGGGAATAGCCCAAGGGCAGTGTGATGGCCGCGGAGAGGATGATGAGCTGCCAGCCCCAGAAGTGAATGCGGGAGAGCCAGTCCGAGGCGGTGCGCGCTTTGCACAAACGCTGTGTGGAGTAGTAGATGCCAGCGAACATCATGTTGCCCACAAAGGCGAAGATGGCCGCATTCGTATGCAAAGGCCGCAACCTGCCAAAGGTGAGCCAGGGCAGGTTGAAGTTCATCTGCCAGAAATTGAGCTGCGAGGCCACAATCACGCCGACGAGCAGAGCCACCGCGCCCCACATCACGGAGGCGAGCATGAAATGGCGCACGGTGCGGTCTTCGTACTCGATAACGACGGTCTTGGAGGGGTGGTTCATGAGTGGTTAAAGCAATGGCGGAGGGCAAAAGTCAGCGATCAACAGGGTGGCTGCTCTGGCTCTGTGGGGCGGCCTTCGTCCAAGGGCAGGAGGGAATCCTGCTCCACGCTGCGGTGGGAGGCCCGGTGAGTGCCGAGGAAGAGCACCACGAAGAACCCAGCCAGGAGGAGGCTGAGAAAAATGGTGACGGCGAGCACTTCCATGAGGCTGCACCATCCCTGACCCGGCCTTGCCCCGCTGTGCGCATCTTGTCGTTGCAAGCCCGCATCTTGTTTGTCACTCGCCAGACGGGTGAATCAAGAGTATCTGCTGCTCATGAAAACAGCCGTCTTCAGCACCAAGAGCTACGACGAAGAGTTTCTCACCCGCGCCAATGGTGCAGGAGAGCATGAGTTCAAGTTCCTGGCTCCGCGATTGGATGAATCAACTGTCGATCTCGCCACGGGTCACGAGGCAGTGTGCGTGTTTGTGAATGACGTGGTGAACCGTGCCGTGCTGGACAGGTTGTCACAACTGGGTGTGAAAGCGGTGGCTCTGCGCTGCGCCGGGTATAACAACGTGGACCTGGAACATGCGAGATCTCTGAATGTTGCCGTGGTGCGAGTGCCGGCGTACTCTCCCCATGCGGTGGCTGAGCACGCGGTGGCGATGCTGCTGGCTCTCAACCGGCACCTGCACAAGGCGTACAACCGCGTGCGCGAAGGCAACTTCGAACTGCGCGGCCTGCTGGGTTTTGACCTGTATGGCAAAACGGTTACCGTGGTGGGCACGGGCAAAATCGGAGCGCTTTTCGCACGCATCATGCATGGCTTTGGCTGCCGGATCCTGGCAGTGGACATGTACCGCAATCCCGATGTGGAAGCCCTGGGCGGCGAGTATGTCTCTCTGGAAGAAGCGCTGCCGGTGAGTGAAGTGGTGAGCCTGCACTGCCCGTTGACGCCAGAGACCAGGCATCTGATCAATGAGGCCAAGCTGGGATTGTTGAAGCCGGGTATGCTTCTGGTGAACACAGGTCGCGGTGCGCTGGTGGACACGCGGGCCTTGATCGAAGGTCTCAAACGGGGGGTAATTGGCGGCCTGGCCCTGGATGTGTATGAGGAGGAGGACAAGCTCTTCTTTGCGGACCATTCCGGCGAAGTGATTCGCGATGACATCTTCATGCGCCTTACGACCTTCCCGAATGTGTTGATCACCGGGCATCAGGCGTTCTTTACACATGAGGCACTGACGGGTATTGCGGAAACAACTTTAGGGAACTTGAGCGAGCTGGCCCGGGATGGGAAGTGCGGAAATGCGGTGTGAGGCCCGCTGCGCGGGAGACAGAAGACGGAAGACGGAAGACGCAAGACCTGAGACCTGAGATCTGGGGTGATCGCGGAGCTTGCTGTCATCCCTTCAGGATGGAGGTGTTTGCATGCCATTCCGGGGGTATCAGTCGCTACGCTCCTTCAACCGCCCGGCTACAAGCTATGATGCCTTCGGCATCGGCTTCAGACAATGACTCCGGAGAGTCTCAGCAATCAGATCCCAATTCTGTAAATTCCGTTAATTCTGTCTAAAAAATCAGTCTCTGTGCCCTCTGTGGTAAAACCCATCTCCCTACGGACCTGCGGTTTACCGACGCGACGCGATCTCGTGCTGCTGGCGCACTTTCAGAATGGATGCTTCGGGCAGTACTCCGGCGAAGTTGGCGCAGGGGTAGACGATGCTGCGGCGCCCGATGAGGGTGCCGGGGCTGAGGACGCTGTTGCAACCGACTTCGGCGTGATCGCCGACGACAGCGCTGAATTTCCGCAGTCCGGTGGCGATGCGTTCGCCACCATGATGAATCACCACCGGGGCGCGGTCGAGGCGCACGTTGGAAAGGATGACGCCTGCTCCCAGGTGGGCTTTGTAACCCAGGACGGCATCGCCCACGTAGTTGAAGTGAGGCACTTCGCAGCCGTCAAAGAGGATGCAGTTCTTGAACTCGCAGGAGTTTCCCAAGACGCAGCCGTCCCCGACGATGACATTTTCCCGGATGTAAGCTCCGGAACGGATATGGCAGTGTTTGCCGATCCATGCGGGGCCTTTGATGACAGCCCCGGCTTCTACCACGCTGCCTTCATCAATGAAGACTTGATCACCGATGGTGGCCTTGGGCGACACATCGGCGAGGATTTCAGGCTTCAGCTTGAACTGCAGATACCCTTCGATGCGGGTCAGTGCGCTCCAAACGGGCTGATCCTCAGGGAAGAGGTGCCCGTGAATGGTGTGCGCAAGGTCCAAGTAAGATCCGGCCGTGAACATGGGCAAAGGAAGGGATGCAGAAACAGGGCCGGACCCTAGGGTAGATTTACACCGTGAGGATTTCCTTTTCTTTGGAAGCCACGTGCTGGTCGATCTCGGTGATCTTCTTGTCCGTCATCGTCTGGACTTCCTTCTCCGAGCGGTGCAAGTCGTCCTCGGTGATGGTGCTGGCTTTTTCGAGCTTCTTGAGCTCTTCCATGCTCTCGCGGCGGATGGCACGGACGCGCACGCGGGCGTCTTCTGCCATGCCCTTGATAACCTTGACCATCTGCTGGCGGCGCTCGGTGGAGAGCTCCGGCACGGGGAGGCGGATCACCTTGCCTTCGACGCTGGGGTTGAGGCCCAGCCTGGATTCGTTGATGCCGCGCTCGATGTCCTTGAGAGTGGCATGATCAAAAGGTTCGATCCGGATAAGCCGGGGCTCAGGGGTCGAGATCATGGCCAGCTGCTTTAGCTTCATGGAGCTGCCGTAGCTGTGCACATAAATGTCGGTGTTTTCCACGAGGGCCGGGGAGGCTTTGCCGGTGCGGACGGCAGAAAATTCGTGGATGGCATATTCCACCGCCTTGGTCATGTTTTCCTCGGCGTTCAGGAGGGCTGTATCAAGAGGCATGGGATGCGTAAAGTTCGAGTTTTCAGGCCAGGATAAGGACAGAGCCATTACCGGCGGGCTGCCAACAAAGCACAATCCGGCCAATTGTCACGCTTCGTTGGAAACGATCGTGCCAATGGATTCGCCTACCAGAGCCCGGCGGATGTTGTCAGGGCCGTTCATGTCGAAGACAACAATCGGCATGTTATTTTCCTGGCACAGGCTAAAGGCGGTGGCGTCCATGACCTTCAACTGCTGGGTCAGCGCCTGCTGGTAGGTGAGCCGCTCGTAGCGGACGGCGTTGGGATTCTTATTGGGGTCGCTGTCGTAGATGCCGTCCACCTTGGTGGCCTTCAGCACGACATCGGCACTGATCTCACTGGCGCGGAGAGCCGCAGTGGTATCCGTGGAAAAGAAGGGGTTGCCTGTGCCAGCGGCGAAGATGACCACGCGGCCCAGCTCCAGATGGCGCATGGCCTTGCGACGAATGAAGGGCTCGGCCACGTTGTCCATCTTGATGGCGCTCTGCACCCGGGTCGGCACATCCATGGCCTCAAGCATGGACTGCACCGCCAGTGAATTCATCACCGTGGCCAGCATGCCCATGTAGTCCGCCGTCGCACGCTCCATGCCACGATTGCTGGCACTGACGCCGCGCCAGAAATTACCACCGCCTACGACCACCGCGATTTCCAGACCGGACTGGTGGGCCGCTTTGATCTGGGAGGCAATGTTCTCGACGATGGGCGGAGAGATGTTGTCTTGACTGCCAATTTCACGAAGGGCTTCGCCGCTGAGTTTGATAAGGACCCGTTTGAACTTTCGTGTGTCTTCTTCTGGCATCGTGGCGTCGTGATTGCGCACATGAAACATGAAGCCCGCATGCTTGCAAAGACAAATCACGGAATGCCGCGTTTCCTTGTGCCCCGATTGCGAATGACGCCTGAAGATGAAGGCCTTGGTTCAAAAAGGTATTACACCTTCCGCCGACCACGCATGAAGGGCAGATCCAGCAAAAGGAAGACGGCCAGCGCCAGCAAGGAGGCTGAGGCAATATACCAAGGCCAGGGGCCAAGGAGATCATACAGCGATGCGGTAGCGGGCTTCCGGGCGAGGAAGCCGTAGTTCGCTCCCATCAGGGCATTAAAGCTCCCTGCGGCTACCGCATAGAGATTGATCAGTCCCCAGGCAATCCACTTGGCTTTCGCCCGAGGCGCATGGCGCAGCCCGAGCACGCCGTAGAGCGCGGTGGCCACGACACCACCATGAGCGATGAAAAAGGCGAAATAGCGCGGGCTGGGAAAATCCGCGGTAAGGGCTGGAGTCAGCAGGCCCTGAATGGTGCCAGCAAGCGCCCAGAAATAGAGCAACTCCGCCACGAAACGACCCCGGGTGAGAAGAACGAACACGCCGAGAATGGCCGACAAATCGCAAAGGTGGCAGGGATAGGCATTGTCCACCGTCAGAGTGCCGGTCTGCACGTAGAAGGCGTAGCTAAGGGGCCACTGCAAAAGCAAGGCGACCGCCATGGCGATCTCCACCACACGCTGGGCAGACTTGGCCCCACTGCGAGCCACCACGATCATCAAGGAGGCCACGAGCGCCGTCGCGCCGAGGGCCGCCAAATGGCTGGTGCCAAAGGCGTGAAAGTCAGAGATGACGGCGGGCGGCATGCCTCAGATCCTCGTGGGGCTGGGCCTGACGCTTGCGCAATCAAGGCCCAATCACTCAGGACGAAGTTCGGCTCAGATCAGATTAGATCAGCCGTTGGTCCACTGACCGCCGGGCGAAATCTCGATGGCGACGGGATTCGAGTAGTCGGTCTTGCCAATGGCACCGACCATCACGACGCCGGTGGCATTGCGGAAGGCGCGACTCATGCTTTCGCCAGTATGGCAGCCCCAGCTCTTGCAATGGGCGTCCCGTGTGAAAATGCCGCCGCGGATTCGGGGCAGGTCTTTCTCATGCAACCAGGATTTCGACACGCCATACACCGCATTGCTGTAGTCGAACATGAAGCAATATTTGTTGCTGTGTCCGAAGTACTCAAAGTTGCAGATCTTCACCTGGGAACGGTTCTGGCCGTTGTTGAGGTAGTTGATGAGTTGGGTGCCGGAATCAAACCAAAGGAGTCGGACGCGGTACTTGTCGCGCACGCTCTCCACGAGAGGGGCGAGGGCACGGTTGTCTTCCGCACTGCGGGTGGTAAAAGCATTGCGGTAAACCAGCCAGGTGATCATGGCACCGGGATCCTGCTTCTGGATCTCCTCAATACGAATGCGGGCCGGGCGGATGAAGTTGCCCCACCAACGGTCATGCTGAGTGCCGGGAGCCCTCAAATTTTCCCACTTTCTCAGGGCAGGACCGCCGCTGACGATGACGTATTCCTTGCTCTGGGCCTCCGCGCCTGTGGCGAATCCGAGACAGGCCAGCAGGCTCACGGCTAGCAGGAGGAGAGAGGAGGATCGTTGGGGGGACATGCGCAGAATGGCAGGCGAAACGTTAAGATTCCAATACCTCCAACCACGACAAGTTCCAGAGGGATCTTTCGGAGAACCGTAAAAGAAGGGAACTTCCCTCTCTAGAGCTCCCCTTTCTCGCCGGATTTCCGGGAGCGACTTTGCGCCGCAGCTTGGCGGCGAGCTTTCTGATACAGGATAAACGCCCGCAGAAAGACCGATACGCACACCCCTTTGAGAACAAGCAGCCACCAAGGATTCCACCAAGCTCCCGTCCGGGACTCAATCACGTCTGAGATGCCGAAGGCCGCAAACGACACGGCGAGCAGCAGCGACTCGCGCCTCTGGGAGCCATGACGCTTGACGGTGCAAAAAAACAAGAAAACCGCGCTGATGGCGAACCACAGCGCGGCTTCACAAAGATTGAAAATGGCGTCAACCGCCATTGGATCCGTACTTAGACGAGACCAGCTTCCTTAAGCACCTTGAAAGCGCCGACCTTGTTGATGGTCTTCAGGATGCGGGCGGTCACACGGACCTTGACCCAGCGACCGAGTTCGGCGACGAAGATACGCTTGTCGCGCAGGTTCGGGTAGATCTTGCGTTTTACACGCTTGGTAATGTGCTTACCGATACCGCCCTCTTTCTTGGCCTTACCGCTGCGATGGATTTTGTGGCCCGAGGTAACGCGGGCGCCGCTGATTTGACAAACTCTGGCCATGACTTTGGAAAGGGTTAGGGTTGAAAAGAAGGGTCGGGATGTTAATCGCGGAATCCAACCCGTCAACTATTTTAAACATCTGCATCAGAATTCTCCGAACTGCGACCACAACCACCGCCAGTCCCGTATCCCGCTCTGGACAAGCCGCTTCCCATCGTCACCATTGGCCAACCTATGAGCACAGCACCCAATCGTGTCCGCGTCGGTATAGTGGGCGGTGGCGGCATCGTAAAGACCCGGCATCTCCCGGGACTGCGAGCCCTGCCTGAGGTGGACATTGTGGCCGTGAGCAACTCCAGCCTGGAGAGCAGCAGGAATTTCTGCACGGAGTTCGCCCCGGAAGCTGAAGCGATGGAGCACTGGCCGGAACTGGTGTCACGCGAGGACGTGGACGTCGTTTGGGTCGGCACGCCCCCCATGATGCACAGTGAGGTGACCTGCTATGCGCTCCGTTCTGGAAAGCACGTCTTTTGCCAGGCCCGCATGGGCATGAGTCTCGCCGACTCCCAGCTCATGTGGGAGGCCAGCATGAGTCATCCCGAACTGGTCGCCGCGCTGTGTCCCCCACCCTACGGCATGAAGGGTGACGTCACGATGAAGCGGCTGCTTGCAGAGAGAGCCATTGGCACGCCCTATCACGCGGTGCTACACAGCATGAACGGTGGGTGGCTGAATGCAAAGGCCCCTGCTCACTGGCGGCAGCGCGTGGAGATCAGCGGGCTCCAGGTGCTTTCCTTCGGCATCTACGTCGAGGTGATCCAACGCTGGCTGGGCGACATCGTCGCGGTCCAAGCCAATGGGGCGGTCGCCATTCCAGACCGCCAGGACTACGAGGTCCAGATTCCCGACTACCTGCACATCTTGTGCGGATTCCGCAATGGGGCCCAGGCCGCGCTCATCTTCAGCGGAGTGGCATCCCACCCGTCGCAAGATGCCCTGCAGATCTACGGCAGCGAAGGCACCCTGACCTACAACTTCGTCACCGATGAAATCCAGCTCGGCAAACCCGGCGGGGCACTGGAGCCCGTCGTAATTCCTGATACCGAGGCAAAAGAATGGACGGTGGAGAAGGACTTCATCCAGGCTGTGCTTGCCCCCTCCGCCCCCCGCCCGAAGCCGGATTTTCTGGAGGGGATCAAATACATGCGTGTGGTTCAGGCTGCGGCGGAGAGCATGGATGGCGGAGACTTGGTGCGGGTGGCCTGATTACAGTGCTGCCGACGGCGCCGGCGCATCAGGAAAACAGTGGCACCGAGACACGTCAGAAGCCCGCTGGCGGGTTCTGGCACGGGAACCGTGGTGCTCAGCGTAAAGACGTGCGAGGTGGAGGGGACCTGACCGTAATTTGAATCATAAGGGGTGCCATGCACCTGGAACGAAAATGAACTGAGGGTCTCCCCAGGCACCAACGTGGTAATGAGCAAAGACCCTCCTGCGGTGCCGGTACCCAACGAAGTCAGAGAGCGGGTCAGGGAATCATACTGCGCAGCGGCCGTACCGGACACAAGC
>JBGGMQ010001153.1:0-3083 GCA_041287975.1 Verrucomicrobium sp.
AGTGCCACTGCGAAACGCGAGCAGGACGAGTTCATGCAGCACTGCATTCTTGCCAGCCTGATGGAAGGCATTCTGGTTGTCGACGGGCAAGGAGTGATCACCCTGGTCAATGCTGAGTTCATTCACATGTTCCAGCTTACCCAAAGCCCCTTGCAACGGCCCGTGGATGAGGTGGTCCGCGATAAAAAGCTCCAAGGTTTGATTTCCGACGCCCTCAGCACGGGACGTGTGCAGTCTGCGCGAGTGACGCGCCCCTCCTCGTCAGAAGTGGGGCGCCCACCCGCTTTGGAAGTAAGCGCCGTTCCCATTCATCTACAGATGAACAAAGTTGGCGGAGCGATCGTCTTGTTCCTCCCGCCACCTGATCGCACTCGCGTCATCCAGTCGATGAAGCGGCATTCTCAGAGGTTGGAGAACCTTGTGGGTGAGCTGATGCTTGCGGGTCCCGGCACCCAGGATCTGCTGCCGCAGAAGCGCGCGACGGTTCTCATCACCGAACTGCTGGAAGATGCCGTGGCGTCCTTCAACAGCCGAACAGAGAACCAGGCGATTAAGACAAGCTGGAGGGTTGAGCCTGACCACATGGCCGTATCCGGCGACGCCGGTTCACTGGAAGTCGTGTTGACCCAGTTGCTGGTCAATCTTGCCGCAGATCTGGCTCCGGTCTCCGAAATCCAGATTCAGGCGCAAGTCATGGATGGCAAAGCGGAAATCGCTGTTGTCTTCACTGGTGGAGCGCTGCCCGAGGCCGAGTTGCAGCGGGCGTTTGGCTCACCCTTTTCACGCCATGGGGACGACCGTCTTCCCATCATCGGTGTTGGGTCAGGATTGAGCATGGTGCGGGAGGTCATCACCCACCATGCGGGTAACATCTCCGCCTCCAGCACGAGTCCCACCACCACCACCGTCACCCTGCGGCTGCCCTTGGCTTCTGCGTCCACGCAGGTGACGGAGTCCGCCACCCGGACTGTGGTGGCCTAGATCTGGCGAGGCCGGAGCTGCCTGATTGACCAAGACGATGACACCTCCTCAGGCACTGCGTCGGGCAGCTCAACGGCGCGCCCCGGGGTCTGCATTGCTCCTGGTGCTTTGGGTCATTGCGCTCCTGTCATTTCTGATCGTCACGACGTTGATGATTTCCATGCAGGATGTGGAGGCACTCTCTTCACGCCAGGTGATCTCCAAAGCTCATCAACTCGCAGAATCTGGCATGGCGATTGCCTGCCACGTCCAAATCGAACGGGGTGACCCTCTCCTGCGCAAAAAGGTAAGTGCAGCCGAGTCCTATGAAGCATGCGTCACCAGTGAAGAATCCAGACTGAACATCAATACGCTGCTCACTGATGACCATCGAGCCGTACTCGAACGCCACTTTAAAAACTGGGGACTCGCTCCGTTGGAAGCAGAGTCTCTGGTGGATGTTCTCATGGACTGTGTGGACACCGACGAATTCAAAAGGCTGAAAGGAGCAGAAACGGCCGACTACAAAAATCAGGGTGTTTCCTACCACCCCTTGAACCGGCCCTTTCGTACACTGGGGGAACTTTCCGAAGTGCCCGGCATGCAGCAGATCAGACGCATGGCCCCTCACTGGCAGGAGGCGTTCACAGTATGGGGGGATGGGAGGCTCGATCTAAATGAGGCCACTCCAGAAGGGATCGCAGCCGCCATGGACGTACCTCTGATGACTGCAAAAAATTTTACCCGGCACCGAGACGGGCCTGACGGCACTCCCCACACCCGGGACGACATGCTCGCAGATGAAATGGAGGAAGTGTACGCCCTTCTTGGCCAGCCAAAGGGCAAGGCAGATGGCCAGGAGACACTCGTGAGCCTGAATGGTGTCACTCCTAGAATCGTCAGCATTGGCCGGGTAGGCAACTGCGCTCGCGGCATTGCGGCGACATTGTTGCGAAAAAATGGCCAGACGCAAATTCTGGAATGGCGTGAGTTTGTACCTGTGGAGGAAGAGTAGCTCCTGAGATCCCGTTTGAAGGCCCTTCAGATTTCTAAGAAAAAGGGGCACCTTCGCCAAGAGAACCCAGGCAGTGACGGAAAGTTTTCTTGTTGAAGGTTCAGATGTCCAGAAACTGGAATTATACCTGGCAGATCCGATGTGCCATAGACGCCGCCATGAAACCCTCTCCGCCATCGTTGATATGCCTTCCAGGAGAGGTTGAGCGTGAATACTGGAGAAAAGAATCTGGCCCGAACTGGGTCCGTAAGAATCACAGGCGTGGAGAGAAGTGTCATCTCCTGGGGATCGAAGTTTTGGCCTTGGACTCCCTGCCCCTTTGGGCGGTGCGGCCAGAAGAGGGCGAGATGGATATCAAGCAGGTGGCAGGTCTGCGCTGGGCGGCCCGTGAGACAGATCTGGCCGGCCCAGATGCCTGGGTGCAGTGGAAAGTGGATGAGGAGCCAGCCCGCACCCTCGTAGGGTCGGCAGGTTTGGCCACACAGCCACCAGCGCAAGAATGGCTGGCATGCTCCCCTCTGGAGTTCGTGCCTTCCTTTCAATTCCTCCCCCTGGGTGCCGACGAAGTTACCCTCTGGCAGGAACTCGGCCGCTATGTTGTCACCTTCCAATTGGGGAACGCTGTGGTCCACTTCGCCACCCTTGCGGCACGTGACCTCAACGCTCAAGCCGCCAGAGAAGTGCGAGACATGGCATTGAGCCTGGCAGCCTGGGAAGTCCCCCTTTCCCTTGCGAGAGCGAAAGTCTGGACGCAGTGCGAGCCCGGATTTGTAGAGCAGCTGGAGCAGGACTTTGGATTCCCCGTCATCGTGGAACCCCGGCCTGCACCCGTTGTCAGCGAAACACTCACCACGCTGCGACCGCCCCAGGTGGAAATCGTGTGGAAAGAGCAAAGGCTGGCGCGGCGGCGCTGGCTGGCGGGAGGAGCCCTCGGCACGCTGTGCCTGCTGTTCTTTGTGGGCTGGGCCGGATGGCTGGCCTGGCAATGGCAGGACCTGAATCACGAAGAGGCACGCATCCAGCGATTGCGGCCAGAGATGGAGGAGGTGCAGGCAGCGCAGCAAAGATGGCTGGCCCTGGAGTCTGCAGTGGATCCCGACTCGTATGT
>JBGGMQ010001154.1:0-4278 GCA_041287975.1 Verrucomicrobium sp.
CTTTGCCGGGTGTGCTGGATACGGAAATGTCGCCACAGTGCAGAGCCACCACCGTTTTGACGAGCGCCAGTCCCAGGCCAACCCCGGATTCACCCGCCTGATGCGTGCGCGAGCTGTCCACGCGGTAGAAGCGGTCAAAGAGACGCGGGAGGTGTTCTGCGGAGATGCCCGCACCGTTGTCACTGACGGTGATCGAGCATCTGCCTTGGTTCTCTGCGATGGTGGCTTTCACCCAGCCACCCTTGGGTGTGTGACGGAGCGCATTGGAGATAAGGTTGCCCAGTGCCATGCGCATGAGGGAGGCATCCGCCATGAGTTGGCCGTCACCGGAAAAGGAAAGGTCCACACCGCGGTCTTCCGCGAGAGCGGAGTAGAAGTCGACGACCTCTGCCACCAGGTCATGGGCTTGGTGAATGGTCTTTGTGAGAGACGCCTCCGCGTTGTCTGCTCGTGCGATGAAGAGCAGGCTTTCCACCATGTGCTTGAGGCGGTCGTACTCTTCCAGATGCGTGGTCAGCGTCTGGCGGTAGTCTTCCTGGGCATGCTCGCGGGAGAGGACCAGACTGGTGGAAAGGACAAGATTGTTCAGCGGATTGCGGAACTCGTGGGCTACATCGGCGGAGAACTGGGAGAGCCTGGAAAACGCATCGCGCAGGCGCTGCAACATCTGGTCGAACTCGCCAGCCATCGCTGCCAGCTCTTTGGGCCAGGGCTTGCCACCGAGTCTTTCGTCGAGGCCCGCCGCTCCGACACGCTTCATGGTGGCGGTGATCTCCCGCACAGGTCTGAGGCCGCGGTGGGTAAGGAGCCAGGCCAGGAGACCAGAAATGGCTGTGCCAGCCGCAACGACGAGCACCAGTCTGAACCGCAGCTCTCCCAGCCATTCCTCAAGATGGCTCACATCCAGGGCCACATGGTAAGTCAGAGGTGGCTGGCCGTCGCCAGGTTCGACGAGAGCTGAGATCAGAAACGCCGGCACCCCGGAGGGCGAAACGTGGCGGGTAATGTGCGAGATGTTTTCATTCCCACCCAGCGGTGCAGGAAAGGGAGAGTCAGATGAGACGAGGTTGGCAAACCCTGGTGTTTCCAGCAGGATCCGGCCCTGGGCATCCCGCAACTGGCCAAAATAGCGCTCCAGCGTGCGGTGCGTGGCTGTGGACATGATGATTTCCTCGGCCTCATGCAGATGGCCGGGAGTCTTTCTGATCTCATCCCGCAGCGTACTGATGTGATCCGTCAGCAGCTCCGCGTCCTCCATCTCAAAGCTCACGTAGAGCGTGTGATAGAGAAAGATCGCAGCCGCAGAGAGGGTGACAAGGGCCGCCACGAGGTAACCCAGCACAAGACGCTGGGTCAGCCCCAGGGCGGACGTTGGTTGATAATTGATGTCAGGGCTGCCCACGATCTTCCAGTATGTAGCCGAGACCCCGCTGAGTATGGATCAATTTGTTCTCGAACGGCTCGTCCACCTTCCGTCGCAATCGGCCCATGGCGACGTCCACAGCGTTTGAGTCCGTGGAGAAGTTCATGTCCCACACCTGTTCCGAGATCGTGGTGCGGGAGAGAACCTCGCCTTTGCGGCGGGCCAGCAGACTCAGAAGTTGGAATTCCTTGGCGGTAAGGTCAATGGCCAGACGTCCGCGCCGTGCCTTCATGCGGGGCAGGTCCAGCTCAAGATCCGCCACCCGGAGCAGCTCAGCGGTGCGTACGGGGCTGCGTCGCAAGAGAGTTCGCACCCGGGCCAGGAACTCGGTCCAGGCAAATGGCTTCACCAGATAATCATCTGCGCCGAGTTCCAGACCGCGCACCCTGTCCGGTACGGAGTCCCGGGCCGTGAGAAAGAGTACCGGCGTCTCACACCCTTTGTCGCGCAGCTGCTCCAGCACCTGCCAGCCGTCGCGGCGTGGCAGCATCACGTCCAGAACGATCAGGTCAAACTCGCTGTCGCTGGCAGCTTGCAGCCCGTCTTCGCCATCGGCGGCCTGATCCACAACGTAGCCGGCTTCTTGAAGGCCCTTGGCGAGGAATTCGCGGCTCCTTCGTTCATCTTCTACAATGAGGATGTGCATTTGAACGATTTATGGAGGCTGGGTGAGTTTCGTCAATAAGGGTCTGCTTTCAGAGGGCGAAAGAGATTGCGGCGCAGGCTCATCAAAAGACCATGCGTCTTCCGGGACGTTCACAGACGAAACATGAAATAAGGTTTAGGATGAGCAGATCCACCGGATGTCTGTCCCAACTCTGCGAGGTTTTCTTCAATCACTCACCTACTTCAATCATCATGTTCGAGATCGTAAAAAAGGGCGTTTACATGGGTTTGGGCCTCGCCAGCCTGACCAAGGACAAAGTCCAGCAATTCGCCTCCGACGTTGCGCGTGAAGCCAAGTTGTCGGAGGAGCAGGGCCGGAAGTTCGAGGAGGAGCTTCAGCAACGCGTGGAAGCCTCGAAGAGCGACCTCGAAGCCGAGATCGACAAACGCATTGATCAGACCCTGGTGCAGGTTGGCATCGTCAAGGCGGGGTTCAAAAAGACGGCAGGGGCAGCGGCTGATGGCATTCAGGGCATCGTGGATCGCAGGATTGATGAGGCCCTGGTGCGCTTCCGCATTGCCCGGCAGGAGGATGTTGACTCCCTGAAGCAGCGGATCGAACTGCTGGAGTCGAAATTACACGCAGCGCCCGGGGAAACTCCCATTGTGCACACAGGGTTCGAGAGCTAAATCAGCGGCATGGATTTTAATCCCCTGGCCAGGCATCAACGCGATTTTGGCCGCGTCGCTGAGATCGTGAAAGCCTTGGTGCGCTATGGTCTGGCGGACTGGATGCGTCCGCTGCCTTTCTCGAGTCTCCAGCAGTTTTTCACGAGTCAGGAGGGGGACGTCATTGCGGAGGCGCCCATGCCCGTGCGGGTGCGTTTGGTGCTCACAGAGCTGGGGCCCACTTTTATCAAGCTGGGGCAGGTGCTGAGCACTCGTCCTGACCTCATCGGAGTGGAGATGGCGGAAGAGTTGTCCAAGCTGCAGTCGAACACTCCTCCCGACCCGCCTGAGGCCATTCGCGAAGTCATCATCGAAGATCTGGGCAGGGCACCCGAGGAGCTGTTCGCCAGCTACGAGCCCCACGCTTTCGCGTCAGCTTCCATCGCCCAGGTGCACCGGGCCACCCTCATCTCGGGTGAGCCCGTGGTGCTGAAGGTACGCAAGCCGGGCATTCAGAGGAAGGTGGAGGCGGACCTCTCCATCCTTTCCTGGCTGGCGGAAATGGCGGAGACGCATGCGCCGCAGACAAAGCAGTACGAGCCCTCGGCCCTGGTGCGGCAGTTCGAGCGCACGCTGCTTCATGAGTTGGATTTTAACCACGAGCGACGCAACATCGAGGAGTTCACCCGGCGCTTTGCTGGCGATGCGACGGTGCGTTTCCCAAAACCCTGGGCGGAGTATTCCAGCCGCCGGGTGCTGACGATGGAACGCCTGGACGGGATTCCAGGAAACGACCGTGAAAGCTTGCATGCCTCCGGTGCGGACTTGAATGCCTTTTCGCTTCGTGGGGCGAACATGTACCTCTCCATGATCTTCCGGGATTCCTTCTACCATGCGGATCCTCATCCTGGGAATCTCATGCTCATGCCAGGGGGCGTGGTAGGCGTGCTGGACTGCGGCATGGCGGGGCGCCTCGACGAGCGTCTGCGGGATGAGATCGAAAATCTCGTCGTAGCAGTGGCGCAGGCGGATGTCCTGGCCCTGTCGGATGCCGTTTGCCGGCTTGGCTCGGTGGCACCTGGTGAGAATCACGATCAACTGATCGCGGAGCTCTCAGAATTTGTCGCCGACTACGCCAGCCAATCCATCGTCGAACTGGATCTGCGGGAGGCCTTGACGGCGCTGACTCGCATCATCAGGCATCACCACGTGGTCCTGCCCCCAGGCGTGTCTCTGCTGCTGCGCACGCTGGTGTTGTTGGAAGGAACCTCTCAGCTCCTGAGCCCCAAGTTCAGCCTGGCAGAGGTCATTCAGCCCTTCTACCGCCGGGCGATCAGCCGTCGGTTTGCTCCCAAGCGGGTGCTGTTGAGGTTGCAGCGTACCTTTCGCGATTGGGATCTGCTGCTCCAGGCCCTGCCAAGGGATCTCAGTGACGCCTTGCAGCTGATTCGGACTGGCAATTTCCAGGTCCACCTGGACCATCGTCATCTGGACCACGTCATCAATCGCCTGGTCATGGGCATCATCATGGCGTCGATGTTCCTGGGATCCTCATTGCTCTGGAGCATGAAAGCCCCGCC